>JBBQXR010000523.1:0-1504 GCA_038209455.1 Acidimicrobiia bacterium | reverse complement strand
AGTTGCATCGGTTGGCCGAAGCTCCAGTCGTCGGTGGGGACGGCGAGTCGGGTGATCACCCGGAGTCCCTCGGGCAACTCGACCACGCCGAAACCGTAGGGAACCGTCCCGAGGTATCCCGGTGGTGCGTTCTCGACGGTGGTCCAGCCCCACAGCGTGCCGGGCCCGGTCAGCGCGACCGGCTCGACGGAGTCGTGGCCGCAGTACGGGCACTGGTCGAGCCGTGGGAAGTGGTGGTTGTCGCAGAGCGTGCAGTGGGCACCGAGTAACGCGGGCGGGTCGTCGGTGAACACACCTTCGACAACCTCCCTCATCCGATGACCCCCTCGGTGCGCAACGCGTCGATTGCGTGGGCGTCGAGTCCGAGATCGGTGAGGACGGCGTCGGTGTCGGCGCCGAGCTTCGGTGCTCCGGCCGGGACGGGGACGGGCTGGCCCACGAAGCGTGGATAGGGCGCCTGCTGGCGAACCGGACCGATCACAGGGTCGTCCACCGCGATCAGGTCGCCGCGAGCCGCGAACTGCGCGTCGCCGAACATGTCGACCGCGGTGTACGCGGTCGCCACCGGGACGTCGTGATCGACGCATACGGCCTCGACCGCAACCGCGGAGAGGCTTCGGGTCCAGTCGGCCACGATGCCGTTGATCACGTCGCCGTGTTCGGCCCGATCGACCAACTTCGTGAAGCGGGCGTCTGCGAGGAGATCCGGTCGATCCATGGCGGCACAGAGGCGGGAGAAGTTGGCGTCCGAGCCGGCGACGATGCAGACGTACTTGTCGTCTGCGGTGGGGTAGTTGTCGAGTGGCGCGCTGTTGGCGAGGCGGTTGCCCTCGCGTGAGCGGACAATGCCGAGGCGGTCGTAACCCGCGATCGTCCACTCGAGGATGCGCAGCACCGATCCGTAGAGCGCGGCGTCGACCACCGCCCCACTCCCGCCGCGCGCGTCCCGCGCGTAGAGCGCCGCGGTGGCCGCCTGGGCCGCGAACACGCCGGTGAGGTAATCCGAAATGGTCACGCCGACGCGGACGGGCGGCCGGTCGGGGTACCCGGTGAGGTGGAGGAGACCGCCGTAGCCGATACCGACCCGATCGAGCCCCGGACGGGTTGCAAGGGGGCCGTCCTGGCCGAACGTCGAGATCCGCACCGAGACGAGACGGGGGTCCAGATCGGCGGGTGCGATGTGCCAACGCTCGAGGGTGCCCGGCCGGAAGTTCTCCACGACGACGTCGGCGGTCGCGGCCAACGATCGGAACACCGCCTGCCCTTCGGCCTGACGGAGGTCGAGGGTGACACTCCGCCGACCGCGGCCTTCGACGGCCCAGAAGAGCGAGTAACCGTCGTCGGTGAACGGGCCGATCTGGCGCATGAAGTCGCCCGTGCCGGGCTGTTCGATCTTGATGACCTCGGCGCCCTGCTCACCGAGCAGACCGGCGCAGAAGGGCGCCGCGATGCGGGTGCCGAGGTCGAGGACCCGCAGGCCGGTGAGCGGTCCGCTCACGCGCCG
>JBBQXR010000522.1:0-1510 GCA_038209455.1 Acidimicrobiia bacterium | reverse complement strand
TACGGACGCGGCGCGGGTGGCCTGCCGACCGCGAGTGCCGTCCTCGGCGACGTGATCGACGCGGCCAAGAACCTCGTCAGCGGCGCGAAGGGCGCCACCGTGGGAACGCTGGCCCGCAAGCCGATCTGTCCCATCGACGAGGTCGAGAGTCAGTTCTACCTCCAGCTCGAAGTGGCCGATGAGCCCGGCGTGCTCGCCGCGATCGCCGAGCAGTTCGGCGCTCGTGGGGTCTCGATCAAGTCGATGCAGCAGGTCGGGCTCGCCGACTCCGACGGCGCGCGGCTCATCTTCATCACCCACCGGGCGCGGGAAGCCGACCTGCGCGCCACCATCCATGCCCTGCGTGACGTGAGCTCGGTCCACCGGGTCGGGTCGGTCCTGCGGGTGATGGGCGACCAGGAATGACCGGTACCGACGGCACCACCCGACCGATGCGGGCCAGCGGATGGCCGGGGCTCATCGAGGCGTACCGGGACCACCTCCCGGTGACCGACGCGACTCCGGTCGTGACCTTGCTCGAGGGCGACACGCCGCTCATCTCGGCACCGCGACTCTCCGAGCGGCTCGGCCTCGACGTGTACCTCAAGGTCGAGGGCGCGAACCCCACCGGTTCGTTCAAGGACCGCGGCATGACCATGGCCATCACCAACGCGCTCGAGGCCGGCGCGAAGGTCGTGGTCTGCGCGTCGACGGGCAACACTTCTGCCAGTGCGGCGGCCTACGCAGCTCGCGCCGGGCTCACGTGCGCGGTGGTGATTCCCGAAGGCAAGATCGCACTCGGCAAGCTCGCGCAGGCGCTCATCCACGGCGCGCAGATCGTGCAGATCCGCGGCAACTTCGACGAGGCGCTCGACGTCGTCCGTCTCCTCGGCACCACCGACGGCGTCGAGGTGGTCAACTCGATCAATCCGTTCCGGATCGAAGGCCAGAAGACCGCTGCGTTCGAAATCGTCGACGTGCTCGGTGACGCCCCCGACGTGCACTGTCTCCCGGTCGGCAACGCCGGCAACATCACCGCGTACTGGAAGGGCTACGCCGAGTACGAAGACCTCGGACTCGCGACCCGGCGGCCGCGGATGCTTGGTTGGCAGGCGCAGGGCGCAGCACCGCTCGTCCTGGGCGAGCCGGTCAAGCATCCCGAGACCATCGCGACCGCGATCCGCATCGGGAATCCCGCGAGTTGGGACGGCGCGATCGAGGCCCGGGACCAATCGGGCGGCGCCATCGACATGGTGAGCGACGACGACATCCTGGTGGCCTACCGATTGCTCGCCGCGACCGAGGGGGTCTTCGTGGAACCGGCGTCCGCGGCGTCGGTTGCCGGTCTGCTGCGCGCGAGCGACCTCGGCCTGGTCGAGGCGGGGGAGCGGGTCGTGTGCACCGTCACCGGTCACGGGCTCAAGGACCCGCAACGCGCCATCGACGAGGTCGAACTCGGCGCACCCGTCGACAGCACCCTCGCGGCGGTCGCAGCCCAGCTCGGTCTGTAACCCCGCCTCACCGATCTGAT
>JBBQXR010000521.1:0-1517 GCA_038209455.1 Acidimicrobiia bacterium | reverse complement strand
GGAGCAACCTCCCCGGAATCTCTCAGGCTCACGAACCGCCCGGGGAAGGCAACTCTGGAGAGTAGGAATCGCAAGGTTCCTCACCGACGGGGAAAGCCCGAGACCCGGGTGAATCTCTCAGGTTCCACGACAGAGGGGGAGTGGCCGCAACCGCGGCTTCCCACTCACGTGCGAAGGGACCACCCATGGCGGAGTCAGTACGGTCGCAGTTCGTCGACCGGCACATCGGGCCGGACGTCGACGACCAGGTCACGATGCTCACGGCGCTCGGCTACGAGTCGCTCGACGCGCTGACCGACGCTGCGGTGCCGGCCGGGATTCGCCGGGCGGAAGCGATGCAGTTGCCCGACGCGATCTCCGAGGTGGAGGCGATCGCGGCGTTGCGGCGCCTCGCCGATCGCAACGTCGTGACGACGTCGCTCATCGGGATGGGGTACTCGGACACCATCACTCCGGCGGTGATCCGCCGCAACGTGCTCGAGAACCCGGCGTGGTACACCGCCTACACCCCGTACCAACCCGAGATCTCTCAGGGTCGGCTCGAGGCGTTGCTCGATTTTCAGACCATGGTCGCGGATCTCACGGGCATGGACCTCGCCAACGCGTCTCTACTCGACGAGGCCACGGCGGCGGCCGAAGCGATGGCGATGTGCCGGCGGCTGGCACCCAAGGGTGGTGACGCCTGCTTCGTCGATGCTGATTGTCATCCGCAGACGATCGCGGTGGTGAAAGGGCGCGCGGAGCCGCTCGGTATCGCCATCGTGGTCGGCGATCCCGAACGTGATCTCCCGGGCGCGTCCGTGTTCGGTGTGCTCCTGCAGTACCCGGGCACGAGTGGAGTTCTGCGCGACTTCGCAGGCGTCATTGCCCAGGCGCACGCGGCCGGCGCACTGGTGGCCGTCGCGAGCGATCTCCTCGCGCTCACGCTGCTCCGGACCCCGGGTGCCATCGGCGCCGACCTGGTGGTCGGTTCGGCGCAGCGGTTCGGCGTGCCGCTCGGGTACGGAGGACCGCACGCCGCGTTCATCGCCGTGCGCGACGCGCACAAGCGGACGCTCCCGGGGCGGTTGGTGGGCATGTCGGTCGATGCGCACGGCCGTCCTGCATTGAGGCTCGCGTTACAGACGCGCGAGCAGCACATCCGCCGGGAGAAGGCGACGAGCAACATCTGCACCGCGCAGGTGCTCCTCGCGGTGATCGCCGGCCTGTACGCCGTCTACCACGGGCCCGAAGGTCTGCGTGCGATCGCGTCTCGCATCCAACGCCTCACGACATCGCTCGCCGACGCGCTCGGGGCCGGGGGAGTGGACGTCGTGAACGAGTCGTGGTTCGACACGCTCACGGTGCGAGTGCCCGGGAGTGCGGTCGTGGTCGGTGACGCGGCCCGTGACGTCGGTATCAACCTCCGGATCGTCGACGCCGACACGGTCGGCATCTCGCTCGACGAGACCTCGACGCCCGCGGTCGTCGACCAGGTGTGCGCGGCCTTCGGGGTTGCCGCACCGGCGGGGGAGGGG
>JBBQXR010000520.1:0-1522 GCA_038209455.1 Acidimicrobiia bacterium | reverse complement strand
GCTGACCGAGCGAATCGACAACGCGTTCTCCCACGGACCGGTCGCCGCCTTCGCCGGAGCGGTCGGCTGCGAGTCACGGGCCTCGAGTGGTCCCCGTCCGTTGGTGGAAGGGTCGACGGTCCCCGGATTCAGCGTGTCGCGTGCGGTGTACGGACAGGAACTCATCCTCCAGGGACGGCACCGGTTCTCGTCGTACGCGCTGATCTTCCGGCTCGAACCCCTCGGCCCCGAGCGCACCCGACTGCGGGCCGAGACGCGAGCCGCGTTCCCGGGATTCGCCGGCGGCACTTACCGCCTGCTGGTGATCACCACCGGCGGGCACGTCGTCGCGGTGCGCAAGCTGCTGACCGACGTGAAGCGTCGTTGCGAGACTCCCCTGTCGTCCACGCCCTGACCGAAGGGCCTCGGAGGCCGTTCATTGGACGTATTCCCTCTGTGCGCAGGGAATCCGTCCATCGGACGCATTGGTCACGCGGGCTTCGACGCGGCGAACACCGCCCACCCTGATGGTGGAGTCGAGGAGGTCGGCGCGGTGTAGGCGGCGCGGACCTCGACGCCGAACCCGACGGCCTCGAGGATGGTGACGACCTCGTCGACTTCGAAGAGCACCAGTTCGTGGTGTTCGTCGACCCGGCGGTAGCGCCCGTCGTCGTCCTGGACGAGGATCACGATGCGCCGATTCAGCCGCAAGCCCGTCTCGGTCGCGTGCATCCCCAACATCCAGGTTCCGTGCTCGTGGAACACGTGGCGCGGGTTGAGGCCGAGATTGCGACCGGGGGTCGAGAGGTCGAGGAGAAACGTGCCGCCCGACTCGAGGGCACCGAAGACACGGCCCGCGATCACCGTGAGCGCGTCGAGACCGGCGCGCGGGTCAGTCGCGTAGTTGAGCACTTCGCCGGTGGCGGTCACTCCGACCGACGGTGGGATCTCGGCGTCGAGGGCCGTACCGACGGTGAAGGTCCCGGTCGGTGCCGTCGTGCGGGCGAGGTCGATCATCGCGTCGGAGATGTCGACTCCGGTGACGGTGCAACCCCGCTCGATGAGTGCGGCGGCCAGGATCCCGGACCCGCACCCGAGATCGGTCACGTGACCAGCGCCGAGACCGGCCGCGTCGAGTCGCTCACCGAGAAGTCGCGCGGCATCGGCCGCCAGGTCACCGAAGCGGGTGTGGTGGATCAGGGCTTGGTCGGGTCCGTAATACGACACTCAGATCGCGTCCGGGCGCAACAGAGCGTCGATGCCTCCGTCGACGAAGAGGATCGAACCGTGCACGTAGGACGCAGCCGGCGACAGGAGGAACTCGATCACGGCCGCGACTTCGTCGGGGGTACCGATCTCACCGGTCGGGACCGGGAGCGCCTCGATCAACGGACCGAAGACCGGATCGTCGAGACCTTGTTGCAGGAGCGCCGAACGGAACGGCCCGGGCGCGACCGCGTTGATCCGAGCGTGGCGGGCGCCCCACTCGGTGACCCGGCGTCGCACCGCGCGGGCGAGCGCAACCTTGCTGGACGCGTAGACC
>JBBQXR010000519.1:0-1536 GCA_038209455.1 Acidimicrobiia bacterium | reverse complement strand
CTGGCTCGAGATCACCGGAGGTGACGTTGAGTTTCGAGGATCTCCGGAAGCGTTTCCCGGTCGACGGGCCTTTGTGCCCGGTGGAAGAGTCATCGCTGGTTCGCTTCGAGCAACAGGTCGGCGTGGACCTTCCTGCTGATTACCGTGAGCTCCTGGGCTCGTGGGGGGGCTGGCCGGTTCGGCGGCTGGGACGCGGCAACTTCTCGACCCGCAGGGACCGACATCGAGATCCTCTTCGACCCGGAGTTCTACTTCGATCTCTCCGATCCGGGTATCGCGATGCTCAACCAGGGTTGGGTGGAACAAACCGGGTTCGGGGTACTCACCTCGCTGCATCGACAGCCCAGTCAGACCAATCCTCGGCTGGACCCCAGTCGCCGATGTCGCCCAGTGCCTGCTCACCCTGGTCGAGCGGTGCGGCCGTCCAACGGTCGGCGTCACCCTCGGATGCCAATCGGTCGAGGTAGCGACGAAGCGCCTCCCGCAGCAGCTCGGATCGGTCGATGCCAAGTGCCTCGGCCCACCGCTGTGCGCCTTCGGCGTCGTGATCGTCGACTCGGAAGCTGAGCATCGTCATACAACAACTCTAGGGTGTATGACGTACCGTCACAACCGCCCCTCGCGACCCCTTCCGCAGTCTGGCGGACAGTGTCAACGCCCGAGACCGTCCCCGATCAGTGCGGGCATGACGACAGCCACAGACCGGGCCGATCGTCGACCGAGACAGCGGTTTCTCTCGTCGCGCGACGCGGCGGCGACGTCGTCCGGATGACCTGGCCTCACGGAGGCGGCGCCCGGGTCGACTCAATGCTCCGCGACGAACTGGCGCGTGCGGCGCGCCAGTGGCTCGGTGACGCGCCGCGGGCGCGCTTGAACGCGCGACTGAAGGCCTCCTCCGACTCGTAGCCCACGCGTCGAGCGACGGCCGCCACTCCGATCGTCGTGGTCAGGAGGAGCTCCTCGGCGAGATGCATGCGCCATTCCGTGAGGTAGCGGATCGGGGAACGGCCGAGGACCTGGCGGAAGCGCTGGTCGAGCAGCGATCGAGACACCGCGACTTCCGCCGCGAGCTCAGCCACGGTCCATCGGCGATCCGGCGCCGTGTGCAGCAGCGAGAGCGCCGGGGCCAGCACCGGGTCGTGCAACGCGGCGATCCAGCCTGCGTCGGCGGCCGGTGCGGTCGCGAGGTGCTGGCGCAGGACCTCGGTCAGGACCAGCTCGGGCAGCCTCGTCGAAAGGCGGCTGCCGCTCGCGTTCGACGGCCGATTCTCCTCGAGCGAGTAGGTGACGCTGGCCTGGAGCCACCCCGAAGCGGCTCCCGGCGGGAAGCGGACCACGAAGGCCGGGGGGAACGCGCGGATCGCCGGATCGAACAGCGGATCGTCCGAGTACAGGTACCCGCAGACCAGGTCGCACCGGTCCCCGCCGCCGCCGTGGCGCAGCAGCGGCAGGTCGGCCCAGGGCGGTGGATCGAGCAGGGACAGGATCGACACGCACTCCGCCGGCGTCGCCCCGCCGATCACGTGCTCGTCACCG
>JBBQXR010000518.1:0-1565 GCA_038209455.1 Acidimicrobiia bacterium | reverse complement strand
ACCACAGCACACCGGTACCGTGAGGTCATGACCGCCCCCAACCGGCTCGCACAGGAAACAAGCCCCTACCTGCGGCAACACCAGGACAACCCGGTCGACTGGTACCCGTGGGGACCGGAGGCGTTCGCCGCGGCTCGCGATCAGGATCGGCCGATCCTCCTCTCGGTCGGCTACTCCGCGTGTCACTGGTGCCATGTCATGGCCCACGAGTCGTTCGAAGACCCCGAGATCGCGGCGCTGATGAACCGACTGTTCGTCAACGTGAAGGTCGACCGGGAGGAGCGTCCGGATGTCGACTCGGTGTACATGGATGCGGTCCAGGCCCTCAGCGGTCGCGGCGGCTGGCCCATGACCGTGTTCCTCACCCCCGCCGGCGAACCGTTCTACGGCGGCACCTACTTCCCGCCCGGAGACCGTCAGGGCATGCCGGGCTTCCCGCGCATTCTCGAGGCCGTCGACGATGTGTGGACGAACCAACGCGGTGACGTCGACGAGCAGACCGCCAAGCTGAAGGCGGCGATCGAATCCAACACCCTGCGTGACACGCTCGACTCGGATGGCACCGATCTCGCCTTCCGCGTCCTCGACCACGCGTACGCGGCAGTGACCCAGCAGTTCGATCCGCGCGACGGCGGCTTCGGGCGCGCCCCGAAGTTCCCACCCTCGATGACCATCGATTTCCTGCTGCGCACCCATCGGCGCACCGGCGACCCCGATGCGCTCGCGATGGTCACCACCACGCTCGACGCGATGGCCGCGGGCGGGATGTACGACCATCTCGGCGGTGGCTTCGCCCGCTATTCGACCGACACGACGTGGCTCGTCCCCCACTTCGAGAAGATGTTGTACGACCAGGCACTGCTGGTAGGGGCGTATCTGCGGGGCTACCTCGCCACCGGCACGCCTCGGTACCGCGAGGTCGTGGAGGAGACGATCGAGTACGTGCTGCGCGACCTCCGCCACGACGGCGGCGGTTTCCACTCGGCCGAGGACGCCGACTCCGAGGGTATCGAGGGCAAGTTCTACCTCTGGTCACCGGCAGAAATCGCGGAAGTCTGCGGTGACGACGCGACGGAGGTGAGCGAGTTCTTCGGCGTGACCGAGGCCGGCAACTTCACCGATCCGCACACCGGCTACTCAGGCTCGATTCTGCACCGCCACGACCGGACGGCCGCAAGCCCCGCCGCAGCCAAGCGTGCCCGCCCCCACCTGCTCGCCCGTCGCAACGAGCGCGTCCGCCCCGGCCTCGACGACAAGGTGCTCACGGCGTGGAACGCGCTGTTCACCCGTTCACTCATCGAGGCGGCGGCGGCATTCGAACGTGACGACTGGATGGACGTGGCCCGCGTCAACCTGACGTTCCTGCTGGCCGAACTCCGGCCCGAGGGGCGCCTGCTCCGCTCGTGGCAGGCCGACGGCGGCGCCCGTCACCTCGCGTACGCCGAGGACTACGCGGCCCTGGTCGGTGCCTTGGTGACGATGGCAGAGTTCGACGACGTCGTCTGGTTGGGTGACGCCATCGAACTCGCACATGAACTGCTGCGGCTGTTCGTCGACGCCGACAG
>JBBQXR010000517.1:0-1571 GCA_038209455.1 Acidimicrobiia bacterium | reverse complement strand
GCACACCGACGTACGCCAGTCCGGACGGGCGGGAGTCCGGACCGGCGCCCCAGTAGGTCGTGGGCGGGTCGAACAGCGACGCCGCGACGTGCACGATGCGGACCGAGGCCAGCACCGGCAGCGCCGGACGGTCGGCGCGCTGGCTCACGATCACGACTCCGGCACCGACGAGGACGACCACGGCCAGCAGGCCGGTCAACCACGGGTGGCGTCGCCCCCATCCGGCGCGCGTGACCGATCGGACCCGGTCGTTGCCGAAGCCGATGACCTCCTGATTGCCCAGGTCGCTCGACACGAAGCCGACGGTACGCCGAGTTCGCGCCACCCACTTCCCGAGTTGTCAGTGGAAACGGGGGCTATGGCCCCCGTTTCCACTGACAACTCGGGAAGGACGGTGGGGCGGGTGGGACTCGAACCCACGACCTGACGGATTATGAGTCCGCTGCTCTAACCAGCTGAGCTACCGCCCCGCGCGGGATGCTACCGACGGGCGAGCCGACCGCGCCGGACCGTGCGAGTCTTGACCCACCCGGTGCGCACGACGAGGAGATCGCATGAGGCAGGTCCAGCTCGGTGGTTTGACGGTGTCCGCGCAGGGGCTCGGCTGCATGGGCATGAGCGAGTTCTACGGCGCGACCGACTGGGACACGTCGATCGCGACGATCCACCGGGCGATCGAGCTCGGCGTCACGTTCATCGACACCGCCGACATCTACGGTGCCGGGCACAACGAGGTCCTCGTGGGGCGCGCGCTGCACGACCGACGCGACCAGGTCACCCTCGCCACGAAGTTCGGCATCGACCGCACAGGCGGCAACTCCAACCGCTCGTTCCGCGGCGAGGCCGCCTACGTCAAGCGCTCGTGCGAGAGCTCGTTGCTGCGGCTCGGAGTCGAGACCATCGACCTGTACTACGTGCACCGGCCGCCGCAGAACGCCGAGATCGAGGAGACCGTCGGCGCGATGGCCGAGCTGGTCCAGGAGGGCAAGGTGCGCCACCTCGGCCTCTCCGAGATCGACGCGGACACGTTGCGACGCGCCCACGCCGTGCATCCGATCGCCGCCGTGCAGAGCGAGTTCTCGCTGTGGACCCGCGATGTCGAGGCGATCACCCCGACGATGGCCGAGCTCGGCGTCGGACTGGTGCCGTACTCCCCGCTCGGCCGCGGCTTCCTGACCGGAACCATCGACCTGACCAAGCTCGACGACAAGGACTTCCGCGGAGTCAACCCACGGTTCGCGGGCGAGGCCGGGCGGAGCAACCAGTCGATCGTCGATGCGGTCCGCACCGTCGCCGAGCGGCGCGACGTCACCGCCTCGCAGGTCGCGCTCGCGTGGGTGTACGCGCAGGCACCGCGACTCGGAGTCCAGCTCGCCCCGATCCCCGGGACCAAGCGGGGTAAATGGCTCGAGCAGAACGTCGCGGCGCTCGACGTGACACTGACCGCGGAGGACCTCGCCGAGCTGGACCCGCTCGCGAACAACGTCGCCGGCGCCCGCTACTGACCGAGCCCGCCACCTCGATCAGTCGCCGACTATCACCGAGTCGGCGACCGGTTTGCGCGGCGTGGG
>JBBQXR010000516.1:0-1572 GCA_038209455.1 Acidimicrobiia bacterium | reverse complement strand
GCGTGTAGCCGATGGCCAGCCGCGCCGCGATCTTCGCGATCGGGAAGCCGGTCGCCTCGTTGACCTGCTGCGCGGTGGCGCCCAGCCGCAGGGCGCGCTCGACGGCGTGCAGCCGGCCGTCGTGCGGGACGCGCGCGGCGTCGAGGGTCTCTGCAGCGGTCGCACCCTCGGGGTCCGGCGCGGTCCAGAACCCGCCCGGCACTTGCTCCAGGGACCGCATCGCCTTCTGCAGCGCCTCGGCGAAGCTGCGTCCGATGGCCATCGCCTCGCCGACGCTCTTCATGGTCGTGGTCAGCTCGCGGTCCGCGCCGGGGAACTTCTCGAAGGCGAAGCGCGGCACCTTCACGACGACGTAGTCCAAAGACGGCTCGAACGCCGAGGGGGTCTCCCGGGTGATGTCGTTGGGGATCTCGTCGAGGGTGTAGCCGATGGCCAGCTTGGCCGCGATCTTGGCGATGGGGAACCCGGTCGCCTTGGACGCCAGGGCGCTCGACCGGGAGACCCGCGGGTTCATCTCGATCACGACGAGCCGACCGGTGCCCGGGTGTACGGCGAACTGGATGTTGCAGCCGCCGGTGTCGACGCCGACCGCGCGGATGACGTCGATCGAGATGTCCCGCAGGAGCTGGTACTCGCGGTCGGTCAGGGTCATCGCAGGAGCCACCGTGATGCTGTCGCCGGTGTGGACGCCCATCGGGTCGAGGTTCTCGATCGAGCAGATGACCACGACGTTGTCGTTGCGGTCGCGCATGAGCTCGAGCTCGTACTCCTTCCATCCCAGGATGGACTCCTCCAGCAGCACCTCGGTGGTGACGCTCGCCTGCAGGCCGGAGCCGCCAATCCGCAGCAGATCGGCCTGGTCGTAGGCGATCCCGCCTCCCGCGCCGCCCATGGTGAAGCTGGGCCGCACGACGACGGGATAACCGAGGTCCACCACGGCGACCAACAGCTCGTCGAGCG
This sequence comes from Acidimicrobiia bacterium, assembly GCA_038209455.1. Classification (GTDB taxonomy): domain Bacteria; phylum Actinomycetota; class Acidimicrobiia; order IMCC26256; family JAENVU01; genus JAENVU01. The sequence goes on along the minus strand of JBBQXR010000516.1, from coordinate 612 downwards.
TGTGGCAGACCGACGAGCGGGCGCTGTCGGCACCGATCGAGGCCACGACCTGCTTGAACGCCTGCCGGTCCTCGCCCTTTCGGATCGCGTCGACGTCGGCCCCGATCAGCTCGACGCCGTAGCGCTCCAGGACGCCGGTCTCGTGCAGCGCCATCGCGGCGTTGAGTGCCGTCTGGCCGCCCAGGGTGGCGAGCAGCGCGTCGGGACGCTCCTTCTCGATGACCTTGGTGACGTACTCCGGGGTGATCGGCTCGATGTAGGTCGCATCGGCGAACTCCGGGTCGGTCATGATGGTCGCCGGGTTGGAGTTGATGAGGGTGACCCGGAGCCCTTCGGCTTTCAGCACCCGGCAGGCCTGCGTCCCGGAGTAGTCGAACTCCGCCGCCTGACCGATCAGGATCGGGCCGGAGCCGATGACCATGACGCTCGTGATGTCGGTGCGCTTCGGCATGTCAGATGCTCCCGTCGGTGTCGGCGTCGTTGGTCGAGCGAGGTCGAGACCCCATGAGATCCGCGAACCGGTCGAAGAGGTACGCCGCGTCGTGCGGGCCGGCGGCCGCCTCCGGGTGGTACTGGACGGAGAAGCTCTTCAGCGCACCGCCCTCGTCGCGC
>JBBQXR010000515.1:0-1592 GCA_038209455.1 Acidimicrobiia bacterium | reverse complement strand
ACGGCTCAACCGCGTCCGGATCGTTGATGCTGACGCTCGACGGCGATCAGGCGACAATCACGGAGACCGCATCCGGCCTCCCGGAGACGTTCAACAACGCGCCTTACCCGCACGTGCAACACATCCACATCAACGGCCAAGGCGCATGCCCGACGACCGCGGCCGACATGAACGGTGACGGCGTCATCAGCACGACCGAAGGCCAGCCGTCGTACGGGCCGATCGGAACGACGCTGTCGGTCAGCGGTCCGACGACCCCGAAAGCGGGCACGGTGCTGAACATTGCGCCGAGCGGTGCGACCATTGACTACAGCCGCACGTTCGCACTCGACGCGGCGACCGTGTCGGCGATCCAGGCGAACAAAGCCGTGATCGTTGTGCACGGCCTCGACCCCGCCACGCTCAGCGCCCAGGCGCAGGGCGAGAAGAGTGACCTGGTTCCGGCACTGCCCCTCGCGGCGACGTCACCTGCGCTCTGCGGTGTCCTGACCGCGTCGCAGATGCCGGCCGTTCCCACGGGTGGCGTTGCCACCGGCGCGGGCGGTACTTCGGGAATCGAGGACGGAATGCTCGTTCTCGTCGGCGGTTCGCTGCTGGCGGGCTCGGCGATGCTGTTCGGTCTGCGTCGCCGCTATGCGGCGGCCAAGATCACCACCAACTGAGTCGGCAACTGACCAGAGAGTTGTCGCTGTGAACAAGGCAGTTCGATCGCGGTCGTCGCTTCGAGCGGCGACCGTGATCGCGCTCGTTCTCGCAATCGCCGGGGCGACGCTCGTGGTGATCGCCGTCCGTGCGCAGCGATCCGCACCACGACCGTCCTCCGCGGCCGCGGGAAAGCTCTTCGATCCACCATCGGTCCCGGGCCCGACGAGCGATTCGTCGGTATCGAGCGCCACTGTGGACGGCCGGTCACCGAAAACGACAACGACCCTGGGTGGCCTACGCCCCTCTCCGCCGACGAGTATCGCGATCCCGAGCATCGGCGTGACCTCGACGCTGACGTCACTCGGGCTCAACACCGACGGGAGCGTTCACGTCCCTGACAGCTTCAGCATTGCCGGCTGGTTCAACGGCAGCGTCACACCGGGTCAAGTCGGCCCGACCGTGATTCTCGGCCACGTCGATTCGACCTCCGGGCCGGGCGTCTTCTTCCGGCTCGGCGACCTTCGGCCCGGAGACAACGTGACCGTCGCCCGACTCGACGGAACCGTCGTCACGTACAGGATCACCGCCGTGCGGCAATACCCGAAGAGTCATTTTCCCACCTTCGACGTCTACGGCAACACGCCGGTTCCAACCATCCGACTGATCACATGTGGCGGCGCGTTCGACAGCACGACGCATCACTACCTCTCGAACATCGTCGCGTACGGCCAGCTCGCGTGACCTCGACCAACCAATGAGGGACCGTCCATGAAGTCACTCTTTCGCTACTCCATCGCCGTCGTCGTTCTCGCCGCATGCGCGTCTGGCACGCCGACCTCGAACGCGACACCTGCGAGGGCACCGAGACGCGCATCGGCGACGGCCGGCATCGCGGCGTCGACCCGAATGATTTGCGCTCCCGCGGCGCAGAAGGACCTCGGGTCCAC
>JBBQXR010000514.1:0-1622 GCA_038209455.1 Acidimicrobiia bacterium | reverse complement strand
CGGAAATCATGAGTGAGAGACGCGAGTCGTGACGCGACGACGTGCGTCCCGACGGCCCGCCAAGAAGGGGGTCATTGAGATCGAACTCCGGGCACGCTGACGGTCGACCACGAAGAGTCGAAGAAGGCACACCGACTGATCACGGCGACGGACGAAGCTGTCGCCGGGAGCAGGAAGCCCAAGCTCAACACGAGTCCCTCGGCCCGCACTGGGCCGCAATGCGTGAAATGTGATCACGCGGGAGGGGTCGTCACCTGAACCCAACACCAAGCTGTTTCCGGGAAACTACACCAGTGTTCTTTCCTTGTCGACCATTCAACGCGTCAAGTCACTGAAGATTCACTCTGCGTTCTCGTCGCCGCTGACTCCGGTCCATGCCGTAACGCGTCGACAAGCTCACCATCGATGTTCGGCGACTGCATCCCGGGCGGTATCGTCACGTAACGACTTCTAAGCTGGCGGTGGCGCCGGCGGAGTGTTGGCCGGCGATCGTCGCCACACCCGCTAGCGGCTGGGGCTGCGGTCGATCCCCGGTCGTGGTGGCCTGACCGGGGCAGGCAGTGACGCGGCAACTGGGGGCGCAGTACGGGCCCGCGGGGGGACCCCGGCCCCGCGTCCGGGTGCTGCGGTGGGGCGTGGTGGAGCGGGCCGGCGGCTCGATGGCCCGACCGGAGAGGTGGGGGCGCTGAGTCGGTAGTGGAGGACGGCGGTGGGGTCGTGGACGCCGGTGAAGTCCCGGTCGGTTATTGCGGCCCGCAGGGCGGTTTCGGGGTCGTCGCCGGCTTCTTGGAGTGAGTGGAGGCGACTGAGGAGGGCGGGCATGGTGGCCGAGGCGGCCATGGTGGCGGCGAGTTCCGGTCCGGCGGCGTCGGCGATGATCTGGCGCCACCGCGACGGGTCAAGATCCGAACGCGGCGCGACAGCCACTGGCTCGGCCGGGCGGTCGGGCGGGGGCAGCGCCCGGACATGCCGGAGTACTCGATCATCGCGGCGGACCCTCGAGACCACCTGGCCGTCGCCCGCCTGATCGACCGAAAACCAGACCTCGCGGTCGCCGACCTCACGAAGGCGCAACAGGCGACGTGGGATCGCATGATGCACACTGCCGATCTCGCCGTCTATCTCGCCTGGCACGGCAACGACGCAGTCGGGACCACAACGCTCCTCGTCATGCCGCACATCACCTACGCATGCCGACCGACCGCGTTCATCGAAGCGGTGTACGTCCGGGACGAGCACCGTCGCCGCGGCGTCGCACGAGCGATGATCGAACACGCGCTCCACGACGCGAAGAACGCAGGCTGCCACAAGGTGCAACTGCTGACCCACAAGCGACACGCACAAGACGGCGCGCACTCCCTCTACCGTGCCCTCGGATTCAACGCCGAGGCCGAAGGCTTCCGGCTCTACCTCGAGCCCGACCGCCACCGGGACTGAGCAGCAGAACAATGCATTCGCGTGCCCCGTCCAACCCCCTGACCGCCGAGTTCCGGAGCCCAGGGATTCGCGCACGGACCCATCACCCCTGAGTTCGAGCCCCTCGACCCTTCAGAATTGTTGAACCCACCGCTTACCGCGCGGCAGCGGTGGCTGACCTCGACGGATCGGGCCGTGAGGCAGGG
>JBBQXR010000513.1:0-1622 GCA_038209455.1 Acidimicrobiia bacterium | reverse complement strand
GCGGCGGAGCAGCACGACGACGCCGAGCACGAGCAACACGTTCTGCGTGTGGATCGGGCCGGCGTCGCAGCAACCACCATCGACCGGAACCGCGGGCTCGCTGCCCGCATCCGCACCCGCGGTCACGCCCGCGTCGGGTCCACCCGGTCCCGTCGTGCAGGTTCCTTGGTCCGCGACTTCGGTCGGGAATGGTTTGTTGTCGATGCCGGTGAAGGCGACGTTGTCGATCGTCCAACCGGTCGCGCCGCTCGCTTGGTCGGTCCCGATCCGGAACCGGAGCATGAACGTCATGCCGGCGAGCTGCGTGCCGAAATCGAGCGTGACGGTATCCGTTGCGGGCGTCGAAGGGTTCGTTCCGGTGAACGCCATCCGGGTTGCGAGTGGTCCACCAGAGGTCGCGTCGAGTGTTCCGGTATAGCCGGGCGTGACACCCGTCAACGTCGCGACATCGGCCCACGTCGTGCCGTTGTCGACCGAGTACTCGATCACGCCACCGTCGAAGCCGTTCTCGAAGTCATACGTGTGCACGAACGACACGGTCACCGGCGTGGTCGCGTTCGCCTTCAAAGCGGGCGAGGTCAGCGAGACGTCCGAGACCGAGCCCTGATCGTCGCCGTGCCACTTGCCGTCGAGCGCGGTCGGGCGGGTGTGAGTCCAGTTGTTGTTCGTCGCGGTCCACACCGAGGTGGTCGCATCGAACGTATCGGTCGCCGATGCGCTCGCGACGCTGTCGACGTTGAGGGGCACCGAGAGCGTCGACATGATCGGCGCGCAGATGTTGTCGGCGGTCATCGAGATCGAGAAGTCGCCGGTCTCGATATCGGAGATCGTGTCGTCGAGCGCGACATCGGCGGCGACCATCGCGGTGTCGCCAACTGCGAACGAAGCCATCGAGATCGGCGACGACGTCACGGTGACGCCCGGCGAGGTCGACGTGACCGTGATGACGAGGTTCGTCATGTCGGCGCCGCCGATGTTCGCGACCGGAATCTTCAGGTGGCCTTTCTCGCCACCGTCGAGGATGCCGTCGTGATCGCAGCTCAGCACGTCGTCGGAGAGCGTCGCCGTGCCGGTCAGGAGCGCGGCCTTGACGTCGGTGCTCTCGACGATGCCGGAGTTATCGGTGCTGTCGCGAGCAGGCGACACCGCACACGTGCCCATGCCACGACGTGCGAACGCCTGCGCGATCGTCGTCAAGTCGGCTGGCGTCTGCGCGGCAGCGAGGAAGGCATCGCGCGCTTCGGTCGGCGTGGTGTCGGTCGGCGTCAGCATCATGCTGCCGACGATGTACTTCGCCATCTTCGCGCGCGCGGTCGCGTACGTGCTCTGCTTCTGCAGTGCGATGTACATCTCCCACACGGTGGTGGCCCAAACCTCGCCGGTGTTGTGGACCTCGGAGTTCGCACCGAAGTTGAGGAACGGCTGGCCCGTCGGCAGTGCCGCGCCGTCGCCCATGTGGCGGAACGAGAGTCCGTTGACGGTTTGATCGACCGAGTACGGTGCGCGGCGGATCCCGAAGTACGCCGCGTTCGGGAATTGGATGCTGTCGTAGATCGCGAGCGGGTAGACGCCGTCGAGGTTGTCGCCGGGACGGAGCACCATCATCAGCGCGTCGAAGTCGG
>JBBQXR010000512.1:0-1624 GCA_038209455.1 Acidimicrobiia bacterium | reverse complement strand
ATTCTCGTCGCGGGCGCGACCGCGTGCTCGGGCACGTCGTCGACCGTCGCGGCGAACAGTGCCCCCGGGACGACGGCTCCGGGCTCCCCGACCGAATCAACCGTGAAGCCCGGGGACTTCGTGTGTCCCGACGCCGCGCTGAACGCCGGCGCCACCCGGGCGGGCCCCACCGCCGGCCAGAAGTTGCAGGTGGTGACAACCGTCGCGCCGATCACGTCGATCGTGGCCAACATCGCCGGGGACAAAGCGCAGGTCACCGGAATCATCCCCGAGGGCGAGGACTCCCACACCTTCGAGCCGAAACCAAGTGCGGCGAAGGTGCTCTCCAGCGCCGATGTGGTGTTCGTAAACGGGCTCAAGCTCGAGGACCCCACCAAGGAGATGGCCGCCACGAACCTGAAGGCCGACGGCCAGGTCGTCGAGGTCGGGACGCTCGCGATCTCGCCCGAGCAGTACATCTACGACTTCTCGTTCCCGAAAGAGGGAGGCAAGCCGAACCCGCACCTGTGGACGAACCCGCCGATGTCCCGCTGCTACGCGTCGATCGCCGCGAGCACGCTCGCCAAGGCCGACCCGGCCAACGCTACGTACTACCGCGACAACGCCACGAAGTTCACCGCCAAGGTCGACCAACTCGATCAACTCATGAAGACCGCCACAGCGGGCATGCCCTCGGGGAACCGTGCGCTGTTGACCTATCACGATGCCTACGCCTACTTCGCCGACCACTACGGCTGGAAGGTCATCGGTGCCATCCAGGTGTCGAGCTTCGAGGACCCCACCCCGAAAGAGGTAGCCGACCTGATCGACCAAATCAAGACCGAGAAGGTCCCCGCCATCTTCGGCTCCGAGGTGTTCCCGTCACCGGTCCTCGAACAGATCGGCAAGGAGACCGGAGTGAAGTACGTCGACAGCCTCCGCGACGATGACCTGCCCGGTGCGCCCGGCGAACCAGACCACTCCTATCTTGGGCTCATGAAGTACGACTTCGTGACCATGGTGTCCAACCTCGGCGGCGACGCCTCGGGCCTGCCAGGGTTCAACGCCACCGACCTCGCACCCGACAAGGCCGACTACCCGCAATGACCGTCGTAGATCGCCGTCGCAGTGGCGAGCACGTCGCGGGGAGTGAGCCGCTCCTGCGTCTCGAGGGCGTCCGCTGCCGCTACGGCACCCAAGTCGTCCTCGACGGCATCGACCTCGCCATCGGTGATGGTGATTTCACCGGCATCGTCGGCCCGTCCGGCTCCGGCAAGACCACCCTCCTACGGGCGTTGCTCGGCGCAATCGAACCCGTCGCCGGCACCATCACCCGCCGAGACGGCCTGCGCATCGGTTATGTACCCCAGGTCGAGACCATCAACTGGAGCTTCCCGGTGACCGTCGCCGAAGTCGTCCTCATGGCACGACAGCAACGGTTCATGCGCCCCCGGCCCAGCCCCCAAGACCGCGACGACGTCACGTCGATCCTGCGCCGGCTCAGCATCGCAGAGCTCGCCGACCGCCACATCCGAGCACTGTCAGGTGGCCAGCAACAGCGCGTGTTCATCGCCCGGGCGCTCCTCGGCGCCCCGCACCTGCTCATCATGGACGAACCCACCTCCGGGGTCGACGTCCGCACCCG
>JBBQXR010000511.1:0-1642 GCA_038209455.1 Acidimicrobiia bacterium | reverse complement strand
ATATCTCAACCACAGAGAGTGGCGGACCGATCAGGGATTCACACCCGGGCAATGGACTCGGGCCTACGAAAGGAATCCCCCATGAACCCGGTCCAGAACCCCCCTCGCGAACGTCGCCGTCGTCGCCGCGGTGCCGTCGTGCTGCTGGGCATCGGAGCATTCGGTCTGGCGGCGGCCTCCGCAGCCAGCCTCGGTGGTCTCACCAGCTCGAGCCTGGGTGCCGACAACGGCGCCGTGACCAGCTGTGACACCAACGGTGTCGCGATTGCGTACGGCGCTCCCACCTACCAGACCGCGGGCGCCAACGCCGGCCAGTACACGGTGAGCACGGTGTCGGTCACCGGCATCGACACCACCTGCAACGGCAAGACCGTCGCGGTCACGCTGTCCGACGCGGGCAACGTGTCGCTCGGCTCCGGTACGGCGGTCGTCGCGGCTGGCGCCGCGTCAATCACGTTGGCGACTCCTGCCAACGCGAAGGCCATCGTCGGCGCTGCTGCCGTCATCAGCTGATCGACTCGGAGGGCGGCGTCGGTATTCGCACCGGCGCCGCCTTTCACGTCGAGATCCGTCATGATCGTCAGTCGAGTTCTGCGCAACCTGATGGTGAGCCTCTTGGCCCTTGTCGTCGCGCTGACGCTCGCGGTATCCGCGGCGACGCTGAACGGCGTCGTCACTGCGAAGCTCGGCTCGTGGAACGTGCCCGGCACCAGCGGGGCACCGGCCGTGTTGGCGTGGACGGACTTCACCGGCACGACCGGCACGACGCTGAACGGCCGGGCGCTCAACCACGGTGGCACGTGGGCCGCCGACATCGGCACCTGGACGATCCAAGCGAACACCGCGGCCGCGTCGAACACCGCCATCGCCAACCTCGTCGTCAGCGCCGGCACGAACAGCGCGAGTGTGCTGACCACCCTGATCACCGGTGCGACTGCTCGCGCCGGAGTGCTCGCGCTCGACAACAGTGCGAATGCTCTCTACGCGTTGTACTCGAAAGGATCGGGAGGCACGATCCAGCTGTACAAGTACACGACGGGCGCGACACTGCTCGCGACTGCCACCGGAGTCGGGACTCCCACCTCGGGCATCATCAAGCTCGACGCAACGACTTCGACCATCAAGATCTCATGGAACGGCACCGTCGTGTTGTCCTACGCACTGACGGCAGCCGAAGTCGCGACCTTCAAGACCGCGACCAACCTGCGGTACGGAATCATCGCCGACAGCGACAGCGTGACCCGCTTCGACGACTTCCACGTCGACGCCTGATTGGCATCAAGCGTCGACATCCGGACGACGATGAGAAGTGATCGCTGCGCACGCCGCGATGTCGTACTTCATCCGCAAGGCTCGGGCCTTCCCAGGCCGAACACCCATGTCGCTCGCTGAAACCGACTCCTGACTCCGATGCCGACGCAATCGCTCCAACGCCGTCCACAACGCATCCCGCCACGCGGTCCACGGGTCGCGCCACTCGGCGCGTCGGAGGCTGCGTCCGCGTCCACATCGGTCGCGCTCCACCGGCTCCAGCCGATGCCTCGTCCGGCCGCCGCCGACCCCGACGTTCGACCTCTCGAAGCCACCGACCCGCTGGCAGGGCTCACGCGCGCGCAACGTCAAGCGATGCGACGCGCCCCCG
>JBBQXR010000510.1:0-1655 GCA_038209455.1 Acidimicrobiia bacterium | reverse complement strand
GGTGTGGTTGATCGTGTCCTTGATGGCACGCGCAGTGATCGGTGGGACCAACGCGACCTGTTCGGCCCTGACCGCATCCATCCCGCCGGCGCGACGGGCGGCCGTCCGGTGCAAGGCCTCGTCTGAGTTACTCACGAACTGGTGCACCATGAAGTGGTAGCGCCACGACTCGCGCTGGCCCATCCCGTCGAGGGTGTGGTTGATCGTGTCCTTGATGGCACGCGCAGTGATCGGTGGGACCAACGCGACCTGTTCGGCCATCTCGCGGGCAGCGTCGGCGAGGGCGTCCCGCGGAACGACCCGGTTGACGAGACCGGCCCGTTGCGCGGCGGCCGCGTCGAGCACGGAGGCGCAGAGCAGGAATTCCTTGGCGAGGCGCGGTCCGAGTTCCCAGGGTTCGATCAGGAGTTCCACGCCGACGCCACTCATGCGAGCGACCGGGTTGGAGAACTTCGCGTCTTCCGCCGCCACGATCAGGTCGCACATCGCCGCGAGCATCAACCCTGCGGCCGAACACGTGCCCTGGACCGCCGCGATCGTGACCTTCGGGAAGTCGCGGATCCGCACCAACTTGTCCCAGTACATGACCTGTTCGTGTTCGAGCTTGCCCTCGGGAGTCGCGCGGCGGGCGGCCCAGTACTCCTCACCCGCCAGGATCTCCTTCAGGTCGTGGCCGGCTGAGAAGTGCTTCCCCTCCGCCGCGACGATCACCACCCGAACGTCGTCGTCCTGTTCCGCCTCGTCGAACGCCGCGTCGAGTTCCGTGATGAGTTGGGTGTTCTGGGCGTTGGCGGCATGCGGCCGGTCGAGCGTGATCGTCGCGATGGAACCACCGCTCGCAACCGCGCGGGTCTTGTAGAGAATCGTCTCGTAGCTCATAAATCCAGTCCCTCCGGCTCGGCGAATCTAACGCCGGAACCCGACGCGTCCGGTCACGGTCATTTGCCGGGTTTTGGCTCCCGGGGCAGGCCGAGCGTGCGTTCACCGATCACATTCCGTTGGATCTCGTTGGTGCCGGCCCAGATGGAACTCGCCTGGTAGTAGAGCCACGAGCGTTGCCACCTTCCGTCGCCCGGGTTCTCAGTCGCGTCGCCCCACAGGGGTGCCGTGGGTCCGAGGACGGCCATGACAGTGTCGTGGAGCCGTTTGCTCATCTCCGACCACCACAGCTTGTTGATGCTGCCGACCGGCCCCGGCTCATCGCCCTTGGCGGTGCGGGAGACCGACCGCCAGTTGTGGAGGCGGAAGAGCTGCACCTCGACGAACGCCTCGGCGAGCCGGGGTTCGATCCGCGGATCGTCCCATGCGTCGTTTTCGTGCGCGAGGGTCAGGAGTTCGTCGAGCAGTTGGGTGTGGATCACCAGCTGACGCGGATTGACCCCGCGCTCGTGGGTGAGGGTCGAGTTGGCGATGCGCCATCCTTCGTGCTCGGGGCCGATGATCCGGTCTTCCGGGACGAACACGTCGTCGAAGAACACCTCGTTGAACTCGGACTCGTCGGTGATCTGGCGCAACGGGCGGATCTCCACGCCCGGCGCGCGCATGTCGACGACGAGGTAGGAGATGCCTGCGACTTTGCGGCGTCCGGATCGGTTCGGGCGAGACACACGCCCCAGTCGGCGAACTGCGCGTAGCTCGTCCAGACCTTCTGCCCG
>JBBQXR010000509.1:0-1679 GCA_038209455.1 Acidimicrobiia bacterium | reverse complement strand
CGTGAGCTGCGCCTGCAGGTACAGGAACGACAGGAGGCCGAGCACGACGGCGAAGCTTCTGTACACCGGCCCCGCGTTCTGCACGACGTGGTCGACGTACGCGCCGCCGACGGTCTGCAGGATGGTGAAGAAGATGCCGGCGAGCAGCGCGCCCGGCCACAGGTCCGACCACCCGACCGGCTTGTTCACGAGGATCTTGAACGACACGATGAACAGCCCCACGTTGATGAGCAACGTCGGGACCAGTACGACGGCGCGACCGACGAGCGGCCACGAACCCGCGCCGGCGGCGAGGCCACCCGCGGTGGTGCTCAGGCCCACCGACACGGCCAGCAGCACGAGCATGCCGAGCGAGCGCAGCAGATGGGGGAGGAACGGCGGTCGGTCGACGCGCGGCACGTCCCAGATCGAGTTCATCGCGTCCTGCATCGCGTTGACCGCGCCGAGGCTGCCCCACAGGGTGGCCACGAGCCCGATGGCGAGAGCCAGCCCGCTGCCCCGAGCGGTGCCGACGTTGGCTCCGATCTGCTCGCCGATCACGGGGAAGTTGGCGAGCGCGGAATCGACGAGGTCGCGCTGCCGCTCGGGGTGACCGCTCAGCACGAACCCGAGGACTGCGGTGAAGACGAGCAGCAACGGGAAGATGGAGAAGAACAGGTAGTACGACACGAGCGCCGCGCGGTTTCCGGCCTCGTCGTCGCCGAACTTCTTGATCACGGCATAGGCGAAGCCGACCGGGGTGTTCGCCTGTTGCGTCTGGTCAACGCGCCGGACCACACCGGTGCCCGCGGACACCGCACGCTCGATCAGCCCGGGGTCCTCCGCGTGAGGGGCGTCCCGGTCATCGGACGGATCAGGGGGCCGTTCGTCGGGTCGGCCGTGGTCGACGACGTCGGCCGGAGCGGTCATGAGGCGCGGTTCATCCGCCGCTTCATCCGGCGACGGGTGCGCCGCCGGGACCACACCGCGCCGACGAGCAGCCCGACGACGAGACTGATCGCACCGACCGCGAGCGGACTGTCGGCGATGCTCGTCGCGTTCGAGTGATCCGAGTGGTCGAAGTCGTCCGTCGCTCCCGCGCCATCGGCGCTGCTGATCCGATCACCGCTCGTCGCGGCATGGATCTTGGTCTGCACCGTCTCCCAGCCGCGCCGGGCCCGGAAGCCGTACTCCGCCTTCTTGCGCTGCGCGATCTGCCCGGGGGAGACGTGGTCGCCCAGCGCGGTCAGATCGTCGCCGAGCTCGAGCCGCTTCTGCTCGATCTCCTGCTTCAGCTCCTCTGCTGTTGCGCCCACTCGACATCTCCCTTCACGGTCTCGACGGTCTCGCGCGGTGCCTCGATCTGTTGCAGGTGGCCGCGGCCCATGACGAGCAGGATGGCGCTGGCGAGGCCCCAGAGGGCGGCCACGATGGCGAAGCCCGCCCAGGTCGGCAGCCACACAGCGAGCACGAGCGCCAGGGTGAGCGACACCATGATGAGGGTCATGTAGCCGGCGAACGCGCCGACACCGAAGAGCTTCGCGGTGCTGACCGCCTGTGTGAGCTCTTCCTTCAGCTCGGTCTTGGCGAGATGGACGTGCATGCCCATCAGCTCGCCGAGGTCCTTGCTGACGTCGCCGATGAGCTCGCCGACGGACTTGTCGGGCTCGATCGCCAGCGCCTCGGGCGGGAGCTCGCTC
>JBBQXR010000508.1:0-1685 GCA_038209455.1 Acidimicrobiia bacterium | reverse complement strand
ATCGTGGTGCGTGTGCACGGTCGCGTCGTCGAACTCCGTGCCGCGATCGCACAGTGTCAGACCGTGCAGTTCCGCTTCAACGGGACCGTCCGCACCGTGAACCCGCTCGTGGTCGGGATGTGGCGCCACTACTGGTATCTCGTAGGAGACGAGCACGAGTCGGGGATCCGCAAGAAGTACAACCTCGACAAGATCGAGTCCGACGCGGACACGCCAGCGATCGAACTCGTCGGTGCCGCCGCTGCGTTCGTGCCGCCGGCGGACCTCGATCCCGAGGCCGAACTCCACATGGATCCCAACGCGTGGGGCAGCGACGCTCCGGTCATGGCCCACGTGTCCGTGGCGCGCGACCAGGAACCCCGCTTCCTCGGCGAGTTCACGGGCGAGGTCGAAGCCACCGGACCCGACGGGACGACAGTGTTCCTTGAAGTGCGCGACTACGACTCCTTCATCATCCGGATCCTCGGTTTCGGTGTGGGCGTCCGACTCCTCGGCCCGCCCGAACTCGTCGACCGGCTGCGGGCATGGCTGGTCCCCCAAGCGCAGGCGATCTGATGCCGCCGAAGTCCGCCGCCCACCAGTTCGAGATCATCAGCGCCGCGCTCGCGTACGCCGAGGAACGCGAGTCGGTGTCGCTCACCGACGTCGCGTCGAAACTCGGCGTCACGCGTGACGAACTCATCGCGCTGCTCATCCCCGTCGTGCTCCTCGAGTTCCGCGATGCGGATGGCGACGTGATCGAGCAGCTCGACGCGTTCGATCTCGACGTGGACGCCGACATGCTGCACGTGCGCGCCGGGCACTGGCTCCGTGACTGGGACGCGTCCGAGCCGCCCGGCGGGGTTGCGGTGCGCCTCTTCTTGACCGCCACCCACTACCAGGCCACCGGGAACGGAACGCCCGCCCTCGACTCGGCCCTCACCAAGCTCCGTCAGCTGGTAGCCATCGACTTGGTCGTGCCGACAGACCGGCCACCGGCGCTGAGCGTCGCCGAGGAGGCGTACTCCCAGCGCCAGTCGCTGCGGTTCCGCTACACGAAGACCAAGGACGACACGACGACCGACCGTGAGGTCCTCCCGTATGACGTGTACTCGGAGTGGAGTCACTGGTATGTCGTCGGCCCGGAGGTGGGCTCGGAACTGGTGAAGCACTGGCTCATCGTGGGCATGACGGAAGCGGAACTCGGGTCCGTCACCTTCGAGCCGCCCGCCGACCTGCCCGAGCGCGGCTGGATGGATCTCAGCGGTGAAGAGCGACGTGTCGTCGTACGGGTGCCGACCGCGCGGATGGCCGCGCTGCCCCGGCCGCATCGGGTGATCAGCGAGGTGGCGGAATCCGACGGTTGGACCCGCGCCGAGATCGAGGTGAACGGCGACCGGTACCTGTCGCATCTCCTCATCGCGCTCGGGCCCGACGGCGAGGTGATCGAGCCGGTGGAATACCGCCAACGGCGCCGAGACCGGGCGCAGGTGCTGCTCGACCACCTCGACCAGCCGTAGACGGTGTCTCACCCCCAGCGCATGCTCGGCCCGTGACCACCTTGCTCCGTTCTGCCCGTCCCCGCCGTGCCCGCCTGCGCGCAGTATTCCGACGGTTGCGGCCGGCCGGTTCCGTTGCACCTCCCGAGCTCCATCGGCGCCACTCGGTGTCGTCGTGCAACGAGTACGAACGCTGCCCGCGTCGAT
>JBBQXR010000507.1:0-1698 GCA_038209455.1 Acidimicrobiia bacterium | reverse complement strand
GAGCAATGGAGCACTGCCTTGGCGTTGCGACAGTGCGCCATGAGCAGGCCGATCGCCTCGGCGTTGGCCGCGAGGTCCACGTCCCACCGGTTGCTCTTCACCACCGCGAGATTCAGGACGTAGTCGACCTCGGCCGGGACCGCCGCGAACTCGCCGGCTGCGAGGTTGGTCTCGATACAGGTCACGCCGGCCGCCTCGAGTTGGGCGCGGGCGGCGGGGTCACGAAACCGGGCGAGTCCGATCACCTCGTTGTGTTCCGCGAGGGCCAGCGTCACGGGGAGCGCGACCTGGCCGGTGGGGCCGGTGATGAGGATCCGTTGATCGGTCAACATGGCGCGCACCCTAGAAGGCGACGCCGCGGCCGAGGAACCGTCGTCAGTGGACGCGCTGCGTCAGCGGGCGATGCAGCCGTCGATACGTGCGACGAGTTCAGCGGGGAGCGGTCCGGCAGCCGCGGCGGCGACACACTGCGCGAGTTCCGAGCGGTTCTTCACTCCGAGCACCACCGAACCGACGTGGGGCATCGACAACGCGTACCGGTGCGCGAGGGCAGCCGGCGGTTCACCGACCTCACGGGCCAGGTCCCGGAACGGCGCGGCGCGATCGAAATCGCGCCGGTCGAGATCGTCGGCGGACAGTTCGCGATCCATGGCGTCGGTGAGCGCGCCCGCCTGCACCGCCCGGATCCCGAGCACACCACACCCACGGCGGGCGGCAGCATCGATCACGGCGCGCGGTTCGAGTGGTTCGTCGTGCACATAGATGCTGCCGACCGAATCGAGGAGGTTGGTGACGCACTGCACCACGCCCGGCGCCGGATCATCGGCGATCGCGTCGTGCACGGTGCGGGGCAGGCCGACGCCAGTGATCCCCCAGGTCCCGATGCGTCCATCGGCCACCAGTCGGGCGAACGCCGGCCGGACCTCGTCGACGTAGCGGCTCCAGGGCGTGGCCATCCGGGACGCGGCCTCCGGGTGATGCGGTTGCACGTATCCGTCCGGAACGATGTTCGAGTGCAGATACACGATGTCGACGCGTTCGAGCCCCAGCGTGGCGAGCGAACGGCCGATCGACCGCTCCACGAGATCCCACACCGCACCAGGGCCCGGGTCCCCCACCATCACCTTGGTCCCGATGCGAACGCCGTTGGGCAGCCGGCCGGCGAACGCCTCGCCGACGACCCGTTCGGCCTCACCCCGGCCGTACATCGGCGCGACGTCGAGCAGCGTGATCCCGGCGTCGATCGCCGCGTGCACGGCGGCGACGGCTTCGGGACGCGAAGTCTCGCCCCAGACCTGCCCCAGTCCCCCGCCGCCGAGAGCGAGGACCGAGACCTCGCCGAGCGGTCCGAGGGAGCGGGTCTCCATCACATACCGAACTGTTCGAGGATGGCGTCGGCCTGCGAGTTCGGGAGGCACGAACCACCGTCGACGACGATGTTCTGCCCCGTCACGTAGGCCGCGAGCGGCGACGCGAGGAACACCACCACGTTGGCGACGTCGTCCGGGGTCCCGACCCGCCGCATCGGCGTGGCGCGTTCCACCGCCGCCCGCAGCTTCGGGTCGCCGAGCACCCCGGCCGTGAGCGGCGTCTCGACCAGACCCGGCGACACGCAGTTCACCCGGATCATCGGCGCGTACTCGAGTGCGGCGTCCATGGTGAGCGAGATGACCCCGGCCTTGGCCGCCGAGTACGGAC
>JBBQXR010000506.1:0-1700 GCA_038209455.1 Acidimicrobiia bacterium | reverse complement strand
GAAGACTCCGTGGGTGAAGGCACGGTCGACATTGCGGTTGCCGCCGTCGGCCGCCAACACCGTGAGCACCGGCGGGCCGTAGCGGTAGGGCGCCGAGAACTGGAGCGTGAGGATCGCCGGGACGTCGGCGGTCTCACGGTCGGCCTGGTCGACGCCCTGGTTGTTCTCCTTGCGGTACGACGCGCGGTCGGCCGCACTCAAGGTCTTCGCGTACTTCTTCTCGATGCGTACTGCGTCACCCTCGATCACTGCACGCAGTGCGTCCGAGGACCCTTGCGGCGCGTGGGCGACCTTGGCCTCGAGCGCGGGCAGGTCGAAATGCTGATCCTGGAGCACGTGGGTGAGTTCGTGCGCGAGCGTGACGCGGTGCGCGGGATCGAGCGGGCCGGTGCCGCGGACGACGATCTCCTTCGTACTCGGCGAGTAGAAGGCGAGCACCGACGACTGCTGCTCGGTACTGATCGCCTTCACCAGGTCGACGTGACCACTGAGCAACCCGCCGGCGCGCAGGCTCTCGGTGATCCGAGCCGCCTGCTTCCGTGCGTTGGGCTTGCCCTTGTCGTCGACGGCAGTTTCGCGTCGGAACGCACGATCGTCGAGGAAGCGCACCGGGACCGGATGATCGAACCGAAGACCTCGTAAGGACTCGACGCGAGACGGGAGGTCGCCGAGTCGTGCGTCCCAGTGGCCGGGACCGTCGGACCGGGAGAATCCGCCGATCGCCACCACCCCGGCGAGCAACGCCACGACCACGACAATCACACCGGCCGTCAACCACGGCCCGTTCCGTCGTCGCGGCGGTGTCCATTGCACGCTCGGCGGCAGGAACTCCGAACCGGTCGGGACGAACCTCACCGGCGGTATCGGCGGCATTGGTGGCATCCGCGGCATTGGCGGCACCGGTGGTGCGGTCTCGTTGTCCATGTGCGGTCCCCTGCCGGCCGAAGTCTCAGCCGACCCTGAGTATCGGTCGATTTCGGGGTGGCCCTGAGCGCAAGCTGGCGATCTCCGGCTCGCCCTCGGACGCCCCCCGCCCAGTCCTCCAGCGCTCGGTGGTCCCGACGGGGACGCCCCCACCGAGTTCGCGATCACGACCGCCGTCAGCGCAGGACGAGTGCACGCAACCGGTGATCTTCCGCCAGCCACACGCGGTGACCGTGGGCCACGAACGTGATGCCCGTCCGGCAGGGCGCGGCGGCACCCCGACCATCGGCGGCGACCGCGCGCCCGTCGCGAATCTCGTACCGCAACGTCCGTCCGTGCGCGAAGCCGCATACGAGCAATCCCCGGTCGGGCACCGCGGTGAGTGCGGCCGGCACCGTGTTCCGCGGCAACATCGTCACGCGGGTGGGACGGCCGTCGACGTCGCCGCGCGCGAGCCGCTCGCCCTTCTCGCCCGGCACGTTGTCCGCCACCCAGACGGCACCGCCATCGGTCACCGTGAACGCGAACGGGTTGTTCCATCCTTGCGAGAGGACCATCGGCCGCTGATCGAATGCGCCGTCGGGATCGAGCAGCAGCAGCTTGCCGTTGGGGGTCGTCGGGTCGGGGGTACGCGCGCGGTCCAGCAGGTCACCGATGCCGATGATCAAGCGGCCGCGGCGGTCGTCGTACACCAGGTGACCTCCGTTGGCGAGGGCGGCGGACGGCGGGCCCGCCCATACCGTGCGGACCGTCGGCGCGACCTCGGCCACGACGAT
>JBBQXR010000505.1:0-1721 GCA_038209455.1 Acidimicrobiia bacterium | reverse complement strand
GGTCGGCACGCAGGGCGGACTGCGCCGGGAGCAGCGTCAGGATCAGGGCGACCGACAGCGCCGAGGACGACGAGAGGCCCGAACCTGCCGGCACGGTCGAGTCGATCTCGAGATCGCACCCCGCCAGCTCGTGACCCGCGTCGATCAGGACCGAGACGGCGCCGGCGACGAACTTCCCCCAGGGCGCTGAATCAGGTGCGGCGCGGCCCGTGTCCACGGCGACCTGCACTCGTCCGTCGAGTTGTCGGGACCCGGCGGTGACCACCGCCGAGGCGTTCGGTGTCGACTGGATCCGACATTCGCGGTCAATTGCCATGGGCAGGCAGTAACCGTTCGAGTAATCCGTGTGCTCGCCGATGAGGTTGACCCGCCCCGGCGCCCGTACCAACATCGGTCGGACTCTATTGCCGGCCGACCCCGGCAATGGTGGTGTCAACTTTCCTGCGGAACGGACGATACTGACGCCATGACTCGGTTCCAACGCTCCATCGCGCTCATCAAGTCGAGCTGGGCGGTGTTGAAGGGTGATCGTTCTCTCGCCCTCTTCCCGATCCTCTCCGGGGTGATCTCGCTCGCGATCATCGTCGTCCTCGCGCTGCTCGGGTGGGTCACGAAGGGCACGACGACCAACGTCGCGGGCAACACCGAATACAGCGCGAACGCGGCCACGATCGTCATTGCGGTGATCGGGTACGTCGGACTCGCGTTCGTGCAGACCTACTTCCTGGCCGGTCTCGTTGCGTCGGCCAACGAGGTGTTCGAGGGTCGACCCACGACGGTCGCCCAGGGCATGAGCGTGGCGTCGTCGCGTGTTTCGCGTTTGTTGCCGTGGGCCGTGCTGTCGGCAACCGTCTCGTGGATCCTTCAGTCGCTCGAGCAGCGGGCCGGTCTCATCGGCCGCATCGTGATCAGCCTGCTCGGCGCCGCGTGGTCGGTGCTCACGTTCCTGACGGTGCCGATCATCGTGTTCGAGAACGTCGGACCCATCACGGCGCTGAAGCGTTCGGGCACGCTCACCAAGAGCACGTGGGGCGAGAACATCTTCGCCCAGATGGGCTTCGGACTCATCGCGCTCCTCCCGACGCTGGTGGCCTTCGGCATCGGTGCGGCCGGTATCGCGTCCAAGACGCTGGTGATTGCAGTTCCGGCCGTTGCGATCGCGGTGGCGATCCTCCTGGTGACCGCGGTGATCATCTCGGCGCTGGGCGGGATCTACCGCACCGCGCTCTACCGCTACGCGACCGAGGGCACCGTCCCGGCAGCCTTCGCCGGTGCCGACATCGAGCACGCCTTCGGCCCCCGCCGCGGTCGCTGACCGGGGTCAGGCACGACGGAGCAGTTCGGCGGCGGTCTCGGGGGCGACGGGGTTGAACAACATCTCGGCGCCCACCTCGGCTGACGCCACGTAGCGCAGCACTCCCGACGCTCGGTGCAACGGTGCGAAGTGCACGTGAAGATGCACCCCGGGGTGGATCCACATCAGATACGGCAGCGGCGTCGCGTAGATGCGGTCGTAGCGACCCACGATGTCGACGAGCGCGGTCGCGAGACCGTCGCGTCCGGCGTCGTCGAGCGACCCGAGGTCGGCGACGTGGGTGCGTGGTGCCACGGTGGTGGCGAACGGATGCCCGGCGGCGAACGGGACGTGGGTGACCCAGTCGCCACCGTCGAACACGACACGCGCGGCCGCTTCCACCTCGGCCGGGACGACGGTGCACAGC
>JBBQXR010000504.1:0-1721 GCA_038209455.1 Acidimicrobiia bacterium | reverse complement strand
GTTCGCGTTCCGCGCCCGGCGCGGCAGCTTCATCATGCCGGTGCTCGCGCCCGGCGATCCTGCACCCGATATGGAACGGTTGTGGGCCGGCGCGCTGGCCGGCGGGGAGCGTCCCATCACCCTCCGGAACCGACTCGCCTGGCGTCAGTACCGGCGGTCCCCCGTCAGTCAACGGTGGGACGCCTGGCTCGAGGGCCGGATCTCGCCCGGGCTGCGCCTGATCGCGGCGTTGGCGGAGCCCCGGGTGGGCGTGGCCGACTGCGATCACGTGGTGGCGAAATCGGTGCGGGCCGAATGGAGCGTCGAGTGGATCGCGCAGCGGTTCTCGCCGAAGGTCGTGATCGTCGAACGTCACCCGCTGAACGCGCTGGCCAGTTGGAGCGAACTCGGATTCGGTAACGACCCGCGGGCGCTCGTCGGCCTCGGCCGGTACTCCGAGCGCCGGTGGGGGGTCAGTCCACCGCCGTCCGACGCGCCGCTGATCCGCCGCCAGGCGTTCGTCTACGGCGTCGGGTCTGCATCGCTGCGCGAGGCCGCGGCCCGTCACCCCGAGTGGATCCGGGCGCACCACGAGGTGCTGTGTATCGATCCGCAGGTGCAGGCCCGCAAGCTGCTGGCTGACGTGGGCTTGGCGTGGGGCGACGCAACCGAGCGGTACCTGGCCGAGTCTGACCGCGAGGGTTCCGGCTACCACACCCAGCGCAAGGCCCAGGACCAGCCGGAGCGGTGGAAGTCGCGGCTCGACGCGGAGCAGGTGACGACCATCACCGAGACCCTCGCCGCCTTCCCGTACGACCTCATCACCGCCTGACCTGCGTCGGGGTCACACCACGGTCAGGCGTGGGGGGCGGGTCGACGGGCGACGAGGTCGGTGACGAGGGGGATGAAGCGGTCGAGGATGCGTTGCGCGTTCGTTTCGTCTCGCTCGGCGTGGCGACGGGCTGCGTCGGAGAGTTGCGCGTAGGTGTCGGCGTCGTCCCACATCGCAGCCAGGGCGGCGACCCACGCAGCGGGATCGTCGGCGTCGGCGACCACCGCGCCGCCCTCACCCACGGCCTCGACGAGTCCGGGGAAGGCAGTCGCCAGCACGGGGATCCCGTTGGCCTGCGCTTCGAGGATCACGCGGGGGCGGTTGTCGACGCGGTGGGGAACGAGCAGCACCTTCGCGTCGCGGTAGATGTCGGCCGGGGTGGTGGTGTACGGGGCCACGGTCACGTTCGGGTGGGTGGCGACACCCCGCCGGACCGCCTCGTGGTCGGCCGCCGCCATGATGTTCGACTCGCGTAGGACGAAGGGGATGTCGGGCCGTGCCGCGGCGATCGCCCACACGCGGTCGCCCCCGAGCATCTCGATCGGGTTCACGAGGACCACGGTCTCACGCGTCGACTCCACTCGCGACTTGTCGAGTTCGACGATCGACGGGATCACCGTGCACTCGTAACCCTCGGCGCGGGCACCATCGGCCAGGCTCTCCGCGTTCGCGAGGAGCAAATCGGGTGGCGCGCCGGTCACCGTGAGGTGGCCCTTGCCGGAGGCCTCGCGCAGGTAGAGCACGCTCGGGATCCCCAGCGCCTGGAGTTGGGCCCGGAGGCGGCGCCACGAGACCCGATCGATGCTGCTGGCCACGACGACGTCGGGGGTGAACCGGCGGAGGAGGGTGCGAAACCCGTTCTCGGGCACGATGCACATCCAGGTCGGGTGATCGGGGGTGTCGACCCGGT
>JBBQXR010000503.1:0-1726 GCA_038209455.1 Acidimicrobiia bacterium | reverse complement strand
CCATGACGGCCGCAGCATCACCAGGAGCAGTCCCACGAACGTGAGGGTCAGCAGCACCCGTCGGCGGACCCGGTGCTGGTCCGGCGGCTCGGCGGCCGGTGCGGTCGGTGCCGCGGGTTCGGCCGCGGTCAAAGGGGAGGTCATGCCGCTCGGGATCCTAGGAACTCGGACCGTCACCCCGGAGGCACGGAGCGGTGGTGACGATCAGACGACGAAGTACTTGGCCTCGGGGTGGGGTACGATGATGGCGCTCGTCGACTGTTCGGGTTCGAGCTGGAACTCCTCGGTGAGCACGACGCCGATGCGGTCGACCTCGAGCAGGTCGACCAACTTCTCCTGGTCCTCGAGGTCCGGGCAGGCGGGGTAGCCCCAGGAGTACCGCGAGCCGCGGTACTTCTGCCGGAACAGACCGGCGAGCGACGGCCCGTCCTCGTCGGCGTAGCCCCACTCCTCGCGGATGCGGCGGTGCCACAGCTCGGCGAGGGCCTCGGTCATCTCCACCGAGAGGCCGTGGCAGAGCAGGTAGTCCTGGTACCGGTTCTCCGCGAACAATTCGCGCTCGCGTGCGGTCGCTTCGGACCCGACGGTCACCACGTGGAAGCCCGCGTAGTCGGCCTCGCCCGAATCGATGGGTCGGAAGAAGTCGGAGATGCTGAGGAAACGGTCCTTGCGCTGGCGCGGGAACGTGAACCGGCACCGTTCGGTGCGGCGGTCGTCGTCGGTCCAGACGATGAGGTCGGTGCCGTCGGCGTTGACCGGGAAGTAGCCCCACGCCACCGCGGGGACCAGCCAGCCGAGCGACTTCGCACTGTCGAGTTCGGCGCGCAGGGTGGGGCGGATGCGGGTCTTGAAGTCGTCGTCGTTCTCGCCGCTCTCCGGCCGGAACTGCCACTGGTTCCGGTACAGCGCCGTCTCGTTGATGTAGCCGGCGATCTCGTTGAGCGAGACCCCCTTGGCGACGCGGGCGCCGAGGAACGGTGGCACGAAGATCGGCACATCCGTGGCGACGTCGGAGCGTGCGGGGATGTCGACGTCTTCCACCGGCTGCTCGCTCTTGCGCGGTGGGAGCTTGCGGCCGCCCGGCGCCCGACCGAAGTCGGGATCGATCGTCCCGGTCTTCTTCGCTTCGATCAGGGTGTCCATCGTGTGCAGGCCCTCGAACGCGTCCTTGCCGTAGAAGAGACGGCCCTCGTAGACCTCGCGGAGATCGACCTCCACGTAGTTGCGGGTCAACGCGGCGCCGCCGAGCAACACCGGGACGTCGGCGAGTCCGAGCGCGTTCATCTCCAACAGGTTCTCGCGCATGATGATCGTGCTCTTCACCAGGAGGCCGCTCATGCCGATCGCGTCCGCGGAGACCTCCTTCGCCTTGTCGACGAAGGTCTGCAGCGGTGCCTTGATCCCGATGTTGTGGACCTCGTACCCGTTGTTCGTGAGGATGATGTCGACGAGGTTCTTGCCGATGTCGTGGACGTCGCCCTTCACCGTGCCGATGACGACGACACCCTTGCCGCCCGCGTCCGCCTTCTCCAGGTGCGGTTCGAGGTGCGCGACCGCGGTCTTCATCGTCTCCGCGCTCTGGAGCACGAAGGGCAACTGCATCTCGCCCTTACCGAAGAGGTCACCGACCACCTTCATGCCCTCGAGCAACACGTCGTTGATGATCGACAGTGCGGGACGACCGCCGGCGAGCGCCTCGTCGATCTCGTCGGTGAGACCGTCGCGG
>JBBQXR010000502.1:0-1727 GCA_038209455.1 Acidimicrobiia bacterium | reverse complement strand
CCCGGGCAGCTTGCGCAGCCGGAAGGTGCGCTCGGCTCCGACCGTCTCGAGCGCGTAGGTGTCGGCCAGGATGGAGAGGAGCTCGCTCGCCACGACGTCGAGCACGACGGGAGGCGCATCGGCCGCGCCGCACCGACCGGTGATCTCGAGACCGCCGTCGACCTCGGCATAGGTGAGGTGCAGGGGCGTCGCGTCATCGATGCCCTCGATGACCGCGGCGCAGAGCTCGTCGACCGAGACGCGCAGGTCCTCGATCGCCTCGACCGGGAAGCCGAGGTCGCCGGCGAGGCCGGAAGCGGTCAACCGGGCCAACCGCAGGTAGCGCGACGAAGCTGGGATGATCAGGGCGACGGCAGAGCCGGTGGTTTGCACGGAGCGGTTCCTCGGATCGGGGGTGAGCAGCTCGAAGTCTCGCAGAACGACGCCATCGGGCGGCGAGGGCGGCGCTGGCGGCGCGGTCACGCCGGATCCACCGACCCGGTCGACTCGACGTCGAGGTGCCCGGCCAGGCCCGTGATCTCGAGCAGGCGCGTGGCGGTCGGGCTCGGGTTGCGCAGCAACAGCTTGGCGCCGGCATCGTTGAGCTTGCGGTGCGCGCCAATCACGACACGCAGGCCCGACGAATCGATGAACCGGAGATCGGCGAGGTCGAGCACGATCCGAACGGCCCCCTTGGCCGACCACTCGTCGATCTCCTTCTCGAGCAGCGGGGCGGTGTGCGGATCCAGCTCACCATCGAGCTGGAGCACCACCTCGCCCTCGCGCTCCTCTGCCGCCACCGACAACTGCTCGACCTCTGAGGTCATGGTTGCTCCCTTTCGTTGGATGATCGACGCGCTCCCGCGCTCGGTACTCGTGATCGGTTCCGAGCGCGCGCTTCGGCCCCTTCCGGATCGGAAGGGGCCGGAGCCGACACGTCGGTCAGACGGTCAGGCGGATCAGTCCTTGTGCAGGACATCCTTGACCTTGTCGACGGCGTCGCCAACCTTCTCCTTCACTTCACCGGCGACTCGATCGGCCTTGCCCTCGTTCTCGAGCTTCTCGTTGCCCGTGGCTGATCCAGCGGCTTCCTTGACATGACCTTTGACCTGATCGACCTTCTCGCCCATGGCGGAGCTCCTGACGTCGGGGGACTGCGATGGGGGGATCGCAGTTCGGGATTGCTTTCGACAGCTCCCTACCCCATGGTCGGACGCGGTAGACCACGTGCGCCACGACGTGGTCGGTGGTGCGCCCGTCGGTCGGTCGGTCGGTCGGGGTCGAACAACCCCCGGTCTTCGGTCTAGCCCGGGGACTCGCTGGGGAAGAAGCTGGGTCGAAGTGCGGCGACGAGACGATCGAGAGGCACGTCGATGCCTGTGACCCAACTGAAGATCATCGTGGACGCCGATCCTTCGGCCCTGGGCGACATCCGGCGGCTGGTGACGTGTGTCGGTGAGGCGTTCGCGTGTCCCATCGATGTCGACGTGCTGCAGCTCCTCATCACCGAGCTCGGCGCCAACGCGATGCAGGCCGATTCGACGAGTGTCTCCGTGGACATCACGCGCCTGCACGGTCCGTCCCTCCGTATCGCCGTGCGCGACGACGGTGGCGGTTGGCCCGAGCTCAAGGCACCCGAGCCGCTCGACCTCAACGGCGGACGCGGGCTGTTGATCCTCGATGCCCTCGCCGACGTGTGGGGTTCCGAGACGGACGAGGACAGCGGCGTGACGGTGTGGTTCGAGATG
>JBBQXR010000501.1:0-1729 GCA_038209455.1 Acidimicrobiia bacterium | reverse complement strand
TCATGTCGACCAGTGCCTTGGCGTCGTCGGGCAGCGACGCGCCGTTGCTGTAGCCCTCGGGCAGGTATTGGGTGCGGACGGTCGAACCGTCGGGGCTCTCCCACCAGAACGCCGACGTTTGCATGGCTTCGGGTACGCCCCGCCAGACGACGGCATGGTCGAAGCCGAACTGCTGGAGGATCTGGGGCATCTGGGCGATGTGGCCGAACATGTCGGGGAGGTACCCGACGGGCATCGCGCCGCCGAACGCGGCGGCCCGCTCGAGACCCATCTGCAGATCGCGGATCATGGTCTCGCCGGAGACGAGGAACTCGTCCATGAGGATGTACCACGGGCCCATGGACAGTCGTCCGGATGCCGCGAGACGGCGGAGCACCGGCTCGGCCTCGGGTCGCACCGCCAGGTAGTCGTCGACCACGGCCATCTGGCCGTCGAGCAGGAAGTGCCGATACGCCGGATCAGCATCGAGTCGGGGAAGCAGGTCATCGAGCAGATCGACCAGACGCAACCGGAAGGTCTGGAACGGTTCGTACCACTCGCGGTCCCAGTGGGTGTGGGGAACGACGACGACTTCTCGTGACATGCGGGGAGCGTATGCGCCGTCTGGGTCGGGCGGTATCCTTTCGGCGTGCCGACCTACCTGATGCTCTCGATTCTCGGTCCTGACGGCTTCGCGACGGTGCGGGAGAATCCCGCTCGTATCCGGGAGGTGAACGTCGAGGTCGAGTCGATGGGGGCCCGGGTCGTCGCCCAATGGGCCCTGCTCGGTCAGTACGACTTCGCCACCGTCATCGAGACGCCCGACGAGCAGGTGATGGTGCGCATCACCACCACGTTGGCCGCCCGGGGCACCCTGAAGACCCACACCCTCACCGCCGTGCCGATCGAGCAGTACATCGAGGCACTGGGTTCTGGTGTGGGTGACCGACGGGACTGACCGAGCCGCCTGATCGACCGATCGCGTCGACCGATCGCGGCGACCGGGAGGTCGGCCGGGAGAAGGCCGCCACCAGCGCCCGACCGGGGGGACGAGTCAGGCGCTGATGGTGGCGTTCAGTACCACCAGGTGTCGCGGCGGCGATCCCGGTGGAGGCGGATGTCGTCGAAGGCGAACACGGTGGGCAGCTCGCGTCCGTCAGAGACGCGTCGCACCCGGTAGCCGTCCTCGACGACGGCGAGGACTTCGAAGCCACGGGCCCATCGACCGTCGAAGTGCGTGCGTACTTCGATCGCAGTTCCCGACTCGATCGAGCCGGGCCGATCGGCGCTCATCGGCTCACGCCTACCTGCTCGATTCTCAGAACTCGGCGCCGGGGTGGCGAGAGCGGCCATGGGCTCGATTGTGACCGCGACGGGTCTCGACGGGAAGAGGGTTCGGGCTGGTTTCGCCGGTCCTTCTCGTGGCGTTCACACTGGTTCTCGTTTCGGACACACGGACGAAATGAAGAGTGCCCGGCCTGTGGCACACGATGTGCATACAGTGGCTCTACTCGTGATCGTCTAGGGGGATCTTCATGGTTTCAGGTTCGGGTCGCTGGGTGCGGCCGTGTGCTCTGCTCGCTCTGGTTGCGTTGATCGCGGTCGGGTGTGGGTCGAAGAAGAGTTCGTCCGATGCGTCGGGTGGCAGTTCGGCCACCGTGCCGAGCCTCATCAAGACGCCGTCCGGTCCTCCCCAATCGGGGGGCACGTTGACCTTTGGCACCGAGTCCGAGGTGAGTGGTTGGAACCC
>JBBQXR010000500.1:0-1734 GCA_038209455.1 Acidimicrobiia bacterium | reverse complement strand
CGGCGCGGTCATCGCGCGCGAGCACCGCCTGCTGGGTGACCCCGTGCCGGACGACCTCGGCGTCGATCCCGAAGCCCGCGTACGTGCGCGCGATCGACGCGGAGATGGCAATCCACGAACCGACCCGGGGAACGTGGGCATGGCGCTTGACCTGAAACAGCGCGGTGTTGAGACCTCGGAACGCACGGATGCTGTCGTCGCGGTCGACGGCGCCGCCCGTCGGGTCGGTCGAGCTCGCCGACACGAACTCGTAGTCATGGATGGTCTGCACGATGGGAATGCGCTTGCGGGCGGCGATCACCGCCGGCGCGACGGAGAGCTGCGGGTAGAGCTTGTTCAGGTGGACCACGTCCGGCCGGAACGACCCGCACAGTCCAGCAAGCGAGCGCGCGGCGGAGCGGTTCCAAAACGCCTCGCCCGCCACCTGAGCCCGACGTCCGAACGCCAGGTTGCCACGGGTCGCGTGGCTGACCCGTAGCGGGATGAACGCCCCGGACGTCTCGAGGTTGTCGGCATGCTCGGTCGACAGCCACTCGACCGCGTGGCCCCGGTCTCGCAGGCCGCGAGTGAGCTCGAGGCAGTAGCGGTCGGCGCCGCCGGTGACCCGCGCGAACTTGTTGACGATCAGGATGCGCACCTATGAACCACACACGTCGTCACGTCCCGCTGAACTGCGCCGGTCTGTCAAGTACAACCGGCATTCCCCCCACCGTCAAGTCCCGCCTGCCGACCCATTCGGCCCGAGATCGAGCGCAGCGCGAACATGGCCGAGGGGGTCGACAGCCGGTAATCGAACCCCGCCGGCGACAGGGCGTCGTTGTACACCCACGCCCGAATCGCCCGATGCCGCTTGATCCACCCCGCCGCCGCGACAAGCCAATTCCGCTGGCGCATCGGGTCGCGCGGGTCGGTCGTCGACCCGCTCTCCGAGATCATGAGCGGCTTGTGCGTCGTCACTCCCCATGCGTAGAACGGCCCGAAGATGCCTGCAAACTCCTCCCACCCGGTATCCGGGAAGCGGTTGTACCCATCCGCCGCGACCCACTGCACGTACCGGCCGCCCGGGTAGAACCTCTGGGCCGACCCGGACGCGAACCCGACGGCCGTGGCCGACCAGACGAACTGCGCATTGACGGCATGCACGGCGTGGAAGATCCCCACAATTCTCCGCCATGCGGCCTTGAACTCCTCCGGTGTGCCGATGAAGTGACCTCCCGTAACCCCCGGCCTCTGGTTCATCTCGAAGCCGAACCGGATGAAGACCGGTCTGCGCAATGCCCTCACCCCGAGCGCGACCGACCGAATCACGCGATCCTCGAGCCCGCTTGCGATCGCGCTCGCCGTGGTCGTTCCGGCAGCAGACCACGAGATCATGGGAATGCGCCCCGCCTCGACGTCCCTGCGCTCCTCGGCCAGCTGGATCCGGTCCCAGCCGCGGAAGTGCGGGTCGCTCGAAAGGGTGCACCCGAGCCATCGATCGAGCGCCTCGAAGGATGCCAGCTGACCGGTGCCCGGCGCAGCCGGGACCCACGCTCCCATCAGGATTGTCGAGCCGGAGCGCGGGTGCGGCACCGGCGCCTGACCAGGGCTCGAGCCGCACGCGGAGAGGAGCCCGAGAGCCGCCGATGCAAGGATCGCGCGGAGCCATCGCCGCCGGCATTGAGTGAGACGGTCAGGCAGGGCGGGACTCGGAGATACTCGGCAGGCTCCTCGTCAACGCGTCGCCGAGGTGCG
>JBBQXR010000499.1:0-1745 GCA_038209455.1 Acidimicrobiia bacterium | reverse complement strand
TGTTCGTTCCCCGGAGCTTCCTCGAAGCCGAGGTGCGTCGAGGCGTCACGGGAGGGCTCACCCACGCGTACGCCCTCACCTCCCATGCCGCCCAAGGCGAGACCTACGAAGCGGGGCGTCACCTCGCCACCGATCGTTCCGGCGCGGAGGGTGTCTACGTCGGGCTGAGCCGCGGCCGCACCGATGTCAAGCTCTACGCCGTCCGTCACCACGACCTGGTCCCCAAGATCGACGACGATCCCGGTCTGCCTCGCCTGGAGCGAGAAACGGCTGACACCCGCAAGGCGGTCTCCGATCGACTGACTTCCATCGGAAGCGAACTCCTCGCCACCGAACACGACCGGCTCGGCCTCGATGCCATCGAACTCCGTCACCTCGACCCCCCGACCCTCCACCGCCTCGCCGAGGTGTCGGGCTCGGACTCCGTCGAGCGACGAGCGTGGGACAACCGCCGAGCGGAGATCGCCACAGCCGGGTGGCTCGACCCGGCCGAGGACGTCCTCGAGGCCCTCGGACCCAGACCCGAACCCGGCGCGGCACGGCTGCGATGGGACAGGGCGGCCGGCGCCATCGCTGTTCACCACGCCGTCCATCCAGATTCGCACACCCCCGAAGCGACCGCGAGCTGGTCGAGCATCGAGTCCCTCGTGCGCGCGGCCGGTGACCGAACCGATCTCCGCAACGACGCCGAGAATGCACCCGTCGTGGTCGAGGCCGTAGTCCTCGAGGACATCCCGGAGGACGTCCTTCTCCCAGCTCAGCCGCCTGCAGCCGCTGCGGTCATGGAGATCGAACTGTGAACCCGGAAGAACTGCCGCCAAAGGGCGTGTCGGCCGCTCTTCGTGACATCGATGTCCTCCTCACCGCTCATGGACCGTCGGCGTGGACCGTGTCCGGCACGCTCACCGGCTGGCGCGTCGCACGGAACCGCTGCGGTCGAGGAGATCTCTGCGAGACCAGCTCGACCGGCGACGGCATCGCCAGCCGGCTGCCCGTCGCGGTCCCACCGGCGCTCGTCACCCAGCTACGCCACCGCTCCGGTGGCGAGGACCTCCCCGACGGATCCGATGTTCGAGTGACCGGAAGGATCGAGGTCGGCGATCGCTGGAACCCGATACGACTCGTCGCGTCGTCGGCCGAAGTGATCGATGCAGAATCGGACCTGATCCGCACGCGCCGGACGCTCATGGAGCAGCTGCAAGTCTCCGGGGCACTGGACCGCAATCGCAGGCTCACTCTCCCCGATGTCGTTGGACGTCTCGGTCTCGTCACGGCGTCAAGCGGCGAAGCCGGTCGCCGCGACTTCCTTCTGCGGCTGGGCAACTATCCGACTTCAATCGATGTTGTGGAGCGACGCACGGCGATGTCCGGTCCGTCTGCACCGGCCGCGATCTCGCAGGCGATCGACGAGCTCGCATCCTGCGCCGTCGAGGCCATCGTCGTATGCCGGGGCGGGGGCGCCGCTTCGGACTTGTCCGCGTTCGACGCGGCGCCGGCGGCAACCGCCATCGCTCGCAGCCCGATACCGGTCATCTTGGGCGTCGGACATTCCACCGACCGAACCGTCGCCGACCTCACCGCGCACACCAGCGTCGCCACACCCACGGCCGCGGCGGACGTCCTCGTCGACCGAGCGATGGCCACGAGGAGGTCCTCCATGCCGATCGGGGTTGCCATTCCGTTTCGTTCCGCCGCGGCCGTGCAGTCGATGCCACCGCCACGAGCCTCCAGACGACACTCCACTC
>JBBQXR010000498.1:0-1760 GCA_038209455.1 Acidimicrobiia bacterium | reverse complement strand
CGTTCGTGGGGCAGGACGTCGCCCTCACCCGACGCGCGCGGCATCACGAGACCGCCGAGCACGCCGACGCTCTGCCGCGTGACACCGCGGTCGTCGGTGAAGGTCATCCGGTACGAATAGAACGCCGGCGCATCGTCACGGGCGAGCACGCCTTCCTGCTCCCAGTCGCGCAGCATGCCGGCCGCCTGCTCGTAACGCCCGGGATCGTCGGCGCCGTCGCCCGGGAGGATCAGCCGCACCGAGTTGTGATGCGAACGCGCCGCGAGGGCGTCGCGCTCCGCGGGATCGATCACGTCGTAGGGTGGCGCGGTGACCGCATCGAGGTCGTCGGTGCGGTAACGGATGCCGCGGAACGGGCGGAACTCGGGCACGGGCGTGGGCCTCCGGGGTCGGTCGGTGGATTGTGGCACGCAGTTCCGGGCTGACGGAGTACCGGACCGGTTCGGATCGGGAGGAGCCCGCGAATGCCAGACCAGCCCGATGCGGCCGTGATCGTGTGCGACCTCGACGGCGTGTTGTGGCGGGGTGAGGCTCCCATCGCAGGTTCGGCCGACGCGGTCGCGTCGTTACGGTCGGCCGGGCGCCGGGTGGCGTTCCTCACCAACAACAGCAGTCATCGCGTGCAGGACGTGATCGACCGATTGGAAGCCGTCGGGGTGAGCGCCTCGCCTGTTGACGTCATCTCGAGCGCGCAGGCCGCAGCCGAGCTCCTCCGCGCCGACCTCCCCGTTGGTGCGCGGGTGCTCACGTGCGCAGGCCCGGGCGTGGTGGAGGCGCTCACGGGCGCGGGCTACGTATGCGTCGATGCCGGTCGTGAGGGTGCGGATGACGGACGCGTGGCCCCACCCGTGGCCGCAGTGGTGGTCGGCTTTCATCGCGAGTTCGACTTCGCTCGGCTGGATCGGGCCGCGGCCGCCGTGCGCGACGGTGCGCGGTTCGTGGCGACCAACCTCGACGCCACCTATCCGGGTACGCACCGGGTGCTGCCGGGTGCGGGTTCGCTCGTCGCGGCGGTGGCGACTGCGTCGGGCCGGAGTCCGGAGGTCGCGGGGAAGCCGAACGAGGCAACCGTCACACTCGTGCGGGCGCGGCTCGGAACGACCGGCGTGATGGTGGGGGACCGCCCGACGACCGACGGTGCCCTTGCCACGCGGCTCGGCTGGCCGTTCGCGATGGTGCTCTCGGGGATCGGCGGACACGATCCGACCGAGCCGGTACCCACCGATCCGGCACCGGCGTGGGTCGCAGAGGACCTGGCCGGGTTGGTCCCTGCGCTGTCCAGATACCGCTCGGGTTGACGTTGGGGGGCTACCGTGAGGGACCCTTTTTCAGGAGCACCGCCATGCCGCAGACCCCCGACTGGGCCAAGTATCTCAACGCCGGCGCCGAGTTCGTCGCCATCACCCGGAGCCAGGCGCGCGCCCGGGCCAAGGAGTTGGTCTCGCAGGGCCACCTCGCCCAGGAGCAGGTCCAGAGTTTCGTCGACGATCTGGTGGACGAAAGCCGCCGCCGGACCGACACGATGATGGACCTCGTCCGCCAGGAGATCGGCCGCCAGGTCAAGACCCTCGGCATCGCGACCAAGGACGACCTCGCCCGCCTCGAGGCGCGCATCGTCAGCAAGTCGGCGCCGGCCAAGAAGACCGCGGCGACGCCAACCGCGACGAAGAAGACCGCCGCGAAGAAGCCGGCCGCGAAGAAGGCCGCGGTCAAGAAGACCGCGGCGAAGAAGCCGGTCGCCAAGAAGACCGCCGCGAAGA
>JBBQXR010000497.1:0-1768 GCA_038209455.1 Acidimicrobiia bacterium | reverse complement strand
GAGGTCCCGGGCGCGTATGGTGCCCGGCGTCGTCGACCGATCGCGGAGGACCGGGCATGTCGGAGAGTCAGAGCGGGAGCGAGTTCGTCGCCTACGAGGTGCGCGACGGCGTGGCGTGGGCCCGGATCGAGCACGGCAAGGCCAACGCACTGTCGTCCGAGGTCCTGACCGCGCTCGGTCGGTGCCTCACCCTGGCCGAGGGTGACGATGCCGTCGGGGCGCTCTGCATCACCGGCAAGCCGGGGTTCCTCACCGGCGGCTTCGATCTCACGGTGATGCGGTCCGGAGACGCGAAGGCGATGGTCACCCTCGTCTCGGACGGCGGGGCGCTCTTCACGCGGATCTTCGCGTCGGGACTCCCGGTCGTGGTGGCGTGTCCCGGGCACGCGGTGGCCGCCGGCGCGTTGCTGTGCCTCGCCGCGGACGAGCGCATCGGTGCGGACGGCGCATTCCAGATCGGCCTCATCGAGACCCAGATCGGCATGGTGCTGCCCCGCTGGGCGATCGAGTTCGCGGAAGAACGGCTGAGCCGGCGGCATTTCCAGACTGCGGTCGTCGGGGCGCGGATGTACGCGCCTGCGGGTGCGCGCGATGCCGGCTACTTCGATGCCGTCGTCGCGCCCGAAGCACTCGACGATGCCGCGCAGACCGCGGCCAAGACGTGGGCCGCGTTGCCCGGCGCCACGTACGCGGGGCAGGTCACCCAGGTGCGGGGCGCGCGCATCGAGAAGCTCGAGGCTGCGATCGCGGCCGACCGCCCCGTATCGGGGAGCTGACCTTCCGGCGGGGCTAGTGGGTGATGACCAGCTGGGGCTGGTTGGCCGACTCCCGGCTGGCGTAGGTCACCATGTCGGTGGTCGGGTTGGTGGACGCGAACGTGACGACCCCGTTGCCGGTGATCTTCGCGGTGACGTCGATCTCGACCCACTGACCCAGGGGAACCGCACCCACGGTCGTGAACGGCGAGCCGGTGAGCGCCGGCGCGTTGTTCCAGTTGAGGCTGGTCTCGGTCCAACTCCCGGTGGGGGAGAACCAGTTCCCGCCGCTGGTCCCGCCGTCGGTGGCGAACAGCCGGAGCTTCGCTGACGTCGGCGCACCACTCAGTCCGGACACGTTGAACTGGAAGTACGGGTGGTACTCGTACGTCCCGTTGAACGCCAACATCTTGAGGTCGGTGTACGCGGCGTAGTTCTTCGTCGGTGAGGAGGAACTCACGTACGCGTCGGCGGTGGGGTTGAGGGTGATCGTGGACGCGACCGCGCTCACAACGACGTTCTTGGTGATCGAGTTGGTCCCCGAGGCGTTGCTGACGGTGAGGGTCACCGGGTAGGTCGCGGCACCGGGGAACGTGTGCGACGGGTTCGCGGCCGTGCTGTCGGTGATCGTGTCGTCGTCGAAGTCCCATGCCCAGCTCGTGGGCGGGCCGGTCGACGTATCGGTGAAGTTGACGGTGAACGGGGGACTGGCGGCGGACGCAGACGAGAAGTTCGCCAGCGGGGACGCGGGCGGTGCCGGTGGGGCCACGTGCACGGTCTGGGTCACCGGCTGGCTGTTCCCGCCCGAGTTCGACGCGGTGTGCTTGACGGTGAAGTCACCGGCCCCCGAGAAGGTGAACGACGGGTTCTTTGCGGTGCTGTCGACGGTGCCGTTGTTGTCGAAGTCCCAGGTCCAGCCGGTCGGCGAGTTCGTCGACGTATCGGTGAACTGGATCGTGAAGTCGGGGCTCGCGGTTTGGGCAGCACTGAAGGAGGCGACCGGGGCCTGACTG
>JBBQXR010000496.1:0-1780 GCA_038209455.1 Acidimicrobiia bacterium | reverse complement strand
TGGCGCTCGGGGTAGGAGAGGAGGCATTGCCGGCGGGCTGCCCGGTCGTTCGGTTCCGCCGGCGGGTCGACCCGCGCGAGATCGTCCGGCTCGTCGAAGGTCGATGAGGACACGACGTCCGAGCGTCACGTAGCCTGGCGGCGGGAAGCCCGGCATTCCCGTCGTCGCCCAGGCAGACCCTCGTGCTACCGTCGTCAGGATGGACCCCGTCGGGGCATATACGGCGGAGAGGGCGGCGGCCCTTTCCGGCGTTCCGAAGTCCACGCTGCATTGGTGGGCCCGGAACGACGTGCTGGTGCCTAGAGTCTCGGCCACGAGGATCATGCTCTGGTCGTACGCCGACCTGATGGGCCTGCGGATCGTGCACTGGTTGCGTCATCCGAAGGGATCCGCAGACGAGCAGCGACCGCCCACCGCGATGAAGAGGGTCCGTGACGCGCTTGCCGAGTTGCCCAGGCGCGGGCTCGATCTCTGGGACGGCAGTCGAAGCGTTACTCCACTCGTCGTCGATCGAGCTGGACGCATCCACATCGTCGACCGCGACACGGTCAGCGAGCTCGGTGGTCAGCTCTTGGCCGGCGACCTTCTCGACTTGCTCGGTCCGTTCGATGGTGGCGATGGCGGCGCTGGACCTGACCTTCGTCGACCACGGCCGCACCTTCGGATCGTTCCTGGCAAGTGCTCCGGCGAGCCGCACCTCGAGGGGACGAGGTTGACCACGTCGACGATCGCTGCCCTCGCCGAGCGCGGCTTCGAGCTCGACGACGTGGCCCGGCTGTACCCCGACGAATCACGCGACAGTCTGGCTGAAGCGATCGACCTTGAGCGCTCGCTCGGCGCGATCCCCGCCGCTGCGTGATGGCTCCGCCGAATCGGCCTCGACTCGCACTTGATCACAACTTCCCTGAGCCGTTGCTCGGCCCATTGCGCCAGTACGTCGTGGACTGTGAGCTGACGCCCCTGCGGGAGATCCACGCCGGTCTACCTGATCTCGACGACCGACCGCTTCTTCTTGCCCTCCGTCAGCTCGGGATCCCAGGGCTGGTGACGAACAACTACAAGATGCTCAAGAACCCACGCGAGCTGGCGGCGGTGATCGCGTCGAAGGTGACGGTCTTCGCTATCGAGGGCGTCGGACATGACCCTTTACGTGCGACCGGCGCGTTGCTGCTCGACCTTCCCGGAGCACTCAAGCGGATGGACACGAGACGACCGCAGGTGTTCTGGCTGCGGCCCCGGAACCCTGATCCGAAGGATCCGCGTGACCTGTTCACCGACGTCGCCAACCACCAGCACCGCAATCGCGACGAGCTCTGGGAACAGGTGAAGGTCGGTCCGGGCGAGCTTCGCCGACGCGTGCTGCCGAGCTAAGCCGACGTCGATCAGACGCAGCGTTTCGGCGCGTGGCGTCGGCCATGATGAGCGCGCTACCGCCAGAGTCCGGCGACGCCGCCGCTCGTGCCGTCTAGTGGTCCGTCGCGGATTCACTGAGGGCGGTGAGGGTGGCTCGTCCTCGCTTGACCTTGCTGATGATGTCGTCGACGGTCTTGGTCCACGCGAACGGTTCGGGTTGTCGTTCCAGTGCGACGCCCGCACGTCGATCGCCTGTTCGAGCTGACCTGTCGAGGTGTCTACCGGATCGGGACGAACGCGTTCGTCGGGTCGTTCAAGGTCGTCACGGGCTCGGCCGGTGACGGCTGCGGCCGCACCGACGGCATCGACGCCCTCGGCACCAGCCTCGGCTCTGCGTTCCCGAACGGCATGTTCGTCTGCCAAGACA
>JBBQXR010000495.1:0-1792 GCA_038209455.1 Acidimicrobiia bacterium | reverse complement strand
CCGCACCCGCTGGCCGAACACGACGACAACCGGGACAACTTGGACCTACTGCTGGGACCAGCAACGCGAGTCGGCCCTCAGCCCAACGACCTATGGCTGCGGGCCTGATGACCGTGAGCATCCTCGACCTCGATCGCCCGCCACGAAGGAGCGGCCGCTTGGGACGCGTTCTGGCGGGTCGACCCCCGACCCGACGGGCGTCCCGCTCCCGACGGACCGACCGTCGAGAGCGTCGAGGAGAGACTCGAACACGTCGCCGCCGGCGATTACATCGCCATCCTGCCCGCCTCAGCCGCCGATCGTCACAGTCGCACCGACGTGTGCGGCGTCCTGATCCACGACATCGCGCCGGCGACCGTTGCCGTCACGACTCGCCGCGAGCACCACCCGCCGATACTTCTGGCGTTCATCGACACGCTGAGCCGCACTTCACGCGCGAACCGGGCCACGGGCGATGAAGCGGCTCGGCTTCGGAACCGCCCGGCCATGTACTGATCGACCGCGCAGGCTGCGTCTCGAACCTACGACGCGGGCGTGAATGTCATCACTGGCCGGTACGGCCAGGAGTTCCTCGCAGTGCGAGCAGCCGGCCGGGTTGGTATCGGGGTGATTAGGGGGGACTCGTTCAAGCTGCAGTTGGTCTCGTCGGTGGTCACGAGCTGACGTGGGACGGTGCCGGGTGGCGCTCGAATCCTTCGGAGCCGATCGCGAAGAAGACGGGGAGGGCGAAGAACAAGGCAGTGGCGGCGATGGGTGACCAGTAGAAGCCGATGGCGGCGGCGATGGCGGTGCCGATGAATCCGATGAGGGTGCCGAGTCGGTCGGTCGCGAACCCTGCCGCGTGGTCGTTGTTTACGAGGAGGTCGGGGCGGCTGGCGAGCTCGTGGAAGAGCAGGGCCCAGGTGGCGGTGCCGAAGATGGTGACCGCGGCGTAGAGGAGGACTTCTTGTTGGCCATGGCCACCCGGCGCGGAGAGCGCCTCGGCGAGGGTGGTGGTGGCCCAAGGGATCATGGTGATTCCGGCGAGGAGCAGCAGGTTCGCGGCGTTGAGTCCCCGGGAGAGGCCCTTGACCCTGACGAACACGTGGTGGTGGTTCGTCCACGCGACACCGATGAACACGAAGGACGCGGCGAACGCCAATAGGGTCGGCCACAGATGCCCGATCGCGGCGAACAGGGTGCCGTCGCCGAGATTGGGGTCCGCGTGGACGCGCCCGAGATCGAGCGCGAGGAGCGTGATGGCCACGGCGAACACGCCGTCGCTGAAGGCTTCGGCCCGGGAGGTCCCGGTCGGCTCGGCGCGTCGCGGTCTCAACATGGCGATCGGCGGGTCCGG
Organism: Acidimicrobiia bacterium; assembly: GCA_038209455.1. GTDB lineage: Bacteria > Actinomycetota > Acidimicrobiia > IMCC26256 > JAENVU01 > JAENVU01. The sequence goes on along the minus strand of JBBQXR010000495.1, from coordinate 456 downwards.
GCGTCGGATGGTTTGATGAGGCGCATCAAGTCGGCGCTCTAGAACTTTCCGGTGTTGACCCATTGGTCGACGGGCGGGATCGGTTCCATGTTGTCCCAGTGCTCGACGATGAGGCCTTCTTCGAGGCGCCAGATGTCGAACACGGCGGTGGGGATGCCGGCAAGCTCCATCTCGGACAGGGTCGCGACGAAGTTGCCTTGACCGACCAGCTTGTGCAGCGTGCGATAGGTCATCGCCTCTCCCCGCGACGCGAGTTCGCCGACGTAGGTGGCGAACCCGTCGAGGCCGTCGGCGACGAGGGGGTTGTGCTGGGCGTAGTGGCTGGAGGAGATGAACTCCGAGAGCGGCCGGTCGTGGCCGGCGATGAGGACGTCCTCGATGAGGGTGCGGACGAGTTCCTTGTTGGTGTCGGTGCGGTCGAGGTCGGTGATCTCGGTCGGCCCGTCGATCTGGCTG
>JBBQXR010000494.1:0-1830 GCA_038209455.1 Acidimicrobiia bacterium | reverse complement strand
CGACGCGGATCTCACGACGAAGCGTCGGCGTGGCGTGAAGGCGCTGGTGATCGGGAAGGACGGCCGGGCGTCGACGTCCAAGGTCCAGGCCGCCTTGTGGACCCTCGCCGTGCTCTACGCGTTCATCTTCCTACTGTGCTGGGGACGATCGCACGGGTGCCCGACCTCGGACGAACCGCAGTCCGAGCCGGCTCTCTGTCAGCAGGCGGCGACGGCGGGCGACACGCTCGACGCCACCATGGCGGCCCCACTCGACGCCACCTACTTCGTGCTCCTCGGGTTCCCCTTGTCGGCAGCGGTCGCGACCCGAGCGTTGACCGGGTCAAAGGTGGCGAGCGGGGAGCTGCTGAAGCCACCCCCGGACGCCAGTACCGAGCCGGAGACGCCCGCAGATGGGGGACAGGGGGTGGTCCGGGCGATTACGGAGGTCGCGACCAACGACAACGGCGAAGTCGATCTACTCGACTTCCAGTACTTCGCGTTCACGCTGCTGACTCTCGGCTACTTCTTCATCCAGTTTCTGACGAACCCGGCCAACGGGATCCCTTTGCTGCCCCCCACCCTGATCGGTCTGTCCGGCCTATCGGTAGCGACCTATACGGCCAAGAAGGCCGTCGAGACCGGGGTCAAGCCCGCGATCTCCGCGGTGACCCCAGCCCGCATCGCCCGGACGGCGTCGACCAACGTCATGATCTTGGGTTCCGGTTTCGGGGCGACGCCCGCCGATCCCACCGCAGCGAGTAAGCGGGCGGCGCTGCTCGACGGCACCGAGCTCACGGTCACCGCGTGGCGTGACACGGTCATCACCGCGACCATCGGCACCGTGGCCGGGCTGCCAAGCGACGACGCCGGCATGGCCTCGTCCCAAGTCAAGGTCATCGACGAAAACGGGGTCAGTTCCGACCCGTTCAACGTGGCCCTGTTCAACCCGTGAGCGGCGGTCGAACCGTGCGCGCATCGCCGGGCCGCAACGCCGCCGTCGGAACGGCCCTCGCGGTGCTTTTCGCGGGAACGGCCGCGGCGATCACCAGCACCCCGCCGACGCCTTCTCGCGCGCATCTTCCGCCCGCCGCAATCCTTCGGCCCGACCCGATCCTGCACGACGGCAAGGTCGACACCCCCAAGCGTTACACCCAGGGCGACCTCTGCGCGGCCACGTTCCACACGACAAACGTGCGCCCGTCCACCTCGTACACCAACAAGCTCAAAGCGCTCGAGCTCGGCGACGGCGGCACTATCGTCGCCCCGACCGGCGTCACCTACCAGATCACCGGCGAACACCTCCCCGGCACCGTCGCCGACTACGAACTCGACCACCTCATCAGCCTCGAGCTCGGCGGCGACCCGACCGATCCCCACAACCTGTGGCTGCAACCCTGGGAACGCAAGGGCCGCAAGTTCGCCTCCACGGGCTCGGGCGCCGAATCCAAAGACCTCGTCGAGAACCGACTCCACCGCGAAGTATGCGCCAGCACCATCTCCCTGGCCGACGCCCAGAAACAGATCGCGAGCGACTGGCTCAACGCCAAGTAGTCGATCGCCGATCAGTGGTAGCGCGACGCGTCCCCGAGGGTTGAGTCCCAAATGGTGGTGTACGAGTGCGTCGGGTGCGACGGTCTTCTCGTCAACCTGAGTTGCGGGCGGGCCCGGCAACTCGTGGGTGATTGATATCACGATTCGGTTCGGATGGGAAGCACCTCTTTCGGTCAATGTTTATAGGAGTTTGGGCGTGCGCGTCTGACCGGTGACGACCTGTCGGGGTCGACCGGAGCCGAGAGCACGGAGCTGGGTTCGATCAGCTGGCCGCGGCGTCGATGGCGGGTCTCGGGT
>JBBQXR010000493.1:0-1838 GCA_038209455.1 Acidimicrobiia bacterium | reverse complement strand
GTCGGCGATCCTCCTCTACTGCCTCGACAACGACATCATCGACGCCGCGCTCGTGTCGTACCTCGAGGGCGACGGGTCCACGTGGAAGGCCGTGCCCGGCGTGGCCCGCACCCGTGAGGACGTGATCGCCTCGGCCGGGAGCCGGTACACGTACAGCGCCAACACCATGGCCTACGCGGAGGCGATCGAGGGTGGCGCCGAACGCATCGCGCTCGTCGGCATGAGCTGTCAGAGCTCAGTCCCGCCGGTGATGAAGCAGCGCAAGGCGGGCAAGGTCGGACGCCGGCTGTCGCTCAACATCGGGCTGCTCTGCTCGAAGACGTTTGACGACGCCATCTTCGAGGAACTCTTCGAAGCGAAGTACGGGCTGAAGAAGGCCGACATGAAGAAGATGAACATCAAGGGCGTCTTCCAGATCTGGATGAACAACGGCGACTATCACGAGGTCCCACTCAAGGAATGCCACGCGTGGACCCGTGAAGGCTGCAAGGCCTGCCCGGACTTCGCGGCCGAACACGCCGACATCTCCACCGGCGGCATCGGGAAGTTCAACGACTGGACGCTCACCATCGTGCGTACCGACATCGGCCGCGAAATCATGGACGGCATGCTGGCCGAAGGGTGGATCCAGACCCGGCCCGGCGACGACGACCCCGATGCCATCGCGCTGATGCACAAGCTCGCGGCGCGTTCGCGCAAGCGGTGGCCCGAGTTCGCGATCGACGCCCCACGCCTGTTGCCCACAAAGTGACCACCACGTGATCCTCCCGTGAGTACGAACCCCCACCGTCTCCGCGGGTTCGCCCAACGTTCTCGCGACGTCGTTCTCGCGTCTGCGCTGGTCGGTGTGATCACCGGTCTCGTCGTCGCCGGCTGCGAGTTGCTCACGACCCACCTCCTCGCTTGGGTACGCGGGCTGCCGATCTGGATCGCCGCGGGAGGCCCTCTGGTCGGTCTCGCTCTGGCTGCGCTCGCGCTCCGCTACCTCGCATTCGGCGCCGCACCCGGCCTGGCGGACACCTGGCTCGAGGCGTTCCACTCGGATCAGGACCAAGACGTGCGATCGGCACCGGGCGCGGTCATCGCATCGATCTTCACCATCGGCTTCGGTGGCGCCATGGGCCTCGAAGGGCTGTCGATCTTCTCCGGTGGGGCGATCGGGACGATCATCCAACGGCGCATGGGCTGGTTCTTCCGCCCGGTCGACCGGAAGGTGCTGATGACCGCGGGCGCCGCGGCCGGGATCGCGGCGATCTTCAAGGCACCCGCCACCGGCGCGCTCTTCGCGATCGAAGTCCCGTTCCAGGACGACTTCGCCCACCGCAAGCTGCTGCCATGCCTGGTCGCAGCCGCGACCGGCTACCTGGGCGCGGCGATCGTGAACGGGACCGAGCCGCTCTTTGCCGCCAAGGAACGTGGTGGGTTCGACGCGGTGCATCTCGTCGGCGCGCTCGCGCTCGGGATCGCGGCGGGACTCGGAGCGCGGTTGTTCGCCCTGTTCATCCACCGGGCGAAGGGGTTGACGGTCTCGGTGTCGCTTCCGATCCGCGTCATCGGTGCCGGGGTCGCGCTCGGCGCACTCTTCCTGATCGGGCGGGCCACCACCGGGCGGGACCTCATGTTGGGACCGGGCTACGACGCAATCCACTGGGCCCTCGACCCCCATCGAGCCATTCCGATCCTGCTGCTCATCATGGTGTTGCGGATCCTGGCGACCGGGGTGACCGTCGCCGGCGGTGGTGCGGGCGGACTGTTAGTGCCGCTGGTCGTCGCGGGAGCGGTGTTGGGCCGCGCCGCGGGTGGACTCGTCGCTCGCGCCGACGACACGCTGTTCACGA
>JBBQXR010000492.1:0-1858 GCA_038209455.1 Acidimicrobiia bacterium | reverse complement strand
CCGACTCGTCGACGTCGAGGGCGGTGCCGACCACCAGGCGCAGCGCGTTGATCGTCTGGAGCCACTGCGAGAGCTGCGACTCGTCGAGGACCTGCGCGTCGATGGTCGCCTGCATCATCTCGATCGCGGCGAAGTGCGATTCGAGCAACGGGCCGCGCATCTGGTCCTGGTACTCACGGTCGCGCTCGGGATCGTCGGGGTACGCGGTCGGGAAGAGCCGGTTCAGGAGCGGTCCTTCGCCCATCAGCAGATCGCGCAGCTGCTCGAGCTGCGCGCCGACGATCTGGCGCTCGGGCTCGCCGATGTTGATCTCGAACGTGCCGTCGCGCCGCCGCTTCACCGGACGTCTCGGGAAGAGGGCCACGTCAGTCCTGCTGCATCGTGGCCCAGAGGCCGTGCTCGTGGAGGCGGAAGACATCGAGCTCGGCCTTCTCCTTGGACCCGTTCGCCACGACGGCGCGCCCGATGTGGTGGACGTCGAGCATGAGGGCCGTGGCCTTCTCGAGCGAGTAGCCGAACAGCTTCTGGAACACGAAGGTGACGTACTCCATCGTGTTGATGGGGTCGTTCCACACGAGCACGACCCACGGTGTGTCGGACTCGAGCTCCTCGTCCTGCTTCGGCTCCTCGACCTCGACGGGGGCGGTCACGAGCCGACCGTCGCCGCGGCGGGCGGGCTGGCGCCGGGTGCGACACCGGGGTCCGTCGATCCGGCCCGGGTGAACAGCCCGAGGTGGAAGTCGAGCGCCGCGATGAACAGGAGCACGGCTCCGATGATGTGCAGCAGCACGAGGTAGGCGGGCAGGTCGGTGAAGTACTGGGCGTAGCCGATGAGGCCCTGCACGAGGATGACGCCGACGAGCCGGCGGGCGCGCTGGTCCACCTGCGCCGGCGCCGCGATGCGCGAGACCCGCCAGACGACGATGAGCGCAACGGCCAGCAAGAGCCACGCGGTGCCCGAGTGGACGCGGGCGATCTCGGTCAGCGAGGCGAACGTGTACCGAGTCGCCTTGGCATCACCGGCGTTCGGGCCGGTGCCGGTGACGAGCGTCCCGGTGATGAGGACGAGGACCGAAAGCGCCACGAGCAGGCGACCGAGCTGGATCGTCGATCGGTCGACGATCGCTTCGGGCCGACCGTCGGGTTGACCCGCACGCCGGTGCAGGACCACGGCGTTCCACACGATGATGATCGACAGCAGGAAGTGCGCGGTGATGAAGGGCGGGGCCAGGTCCATCTTCACGGATATCCCGCCGAGCACGGCTTGCGCCGGGATGCTGGCGACGAGACCGAGCGACCACCAGATCAGGTCGCGCCGGCGCGGGTCGCGGAGGACCGCGCCCAGCGCAGCGAGCACCACCGCCACGGACACCAGGCCGGTGACGAGTCGGTTGCCGAACTCCATGAGCTGGTTGAAGTTGAACGTGGCGACGAAGTGATCGCTCGTGCAGTTGGGCCACTCGGTGCAGCCGAGGCCCGAGTTGCTGAGCCGGACCGCCGCGCCGGTCACGATGATGAAGCCGAGCGCGAACAGGGCGAAGAGGGTGATGCGTTCGTACGCGCGGGGCGACAACCGGGGCAAGCGCACCGGACCAGAGTACCGGCGGCCCCGGTCGCGCCGACAAGCCGGGCCGCCGGGCGGGCCGTGCCGGCTCGCATCGCGCCGGTGCCGAGGGCTCGCCGTGCGACACTTCGGGGATGTTCCTCCTGCGGCGCGACCGATCCGACGGGCTCCGGCGCCACCCGGGGAGCGGATCGAGCGGCCGTGCGGCGGTGGTCCTGCTCGCCGCGGTGGTCCTGCTCGGCGCGTGCAGCTCGGACACGTCGCAGACCGTCGCCGGACCGGGCGATCGCGCGC
>JBBQXR010000491.1:0-1859 GCA_038209455.1 Acidimicrobiia bacterium | reverse complement strand
GGGCGGCCGGTCCCCTTCAGCTGACGCACCGAGGCATCGGTGTTGAGGCCGACGATGAGCCGGTCGCAGTTGCGCCGGGCCCAATCGAGGTACATCACGTGACCGGCGTGGAGCAGGTCGAAGCAGCCGTTGGTGAAACCGATCTCGTGGCCCTCGTTGCGCCAGCGATTCACGATCTTGACCGCGGCCTCGAGACTCACCAGCTTGTCCTCGATCGGGGGCGGTGCGTCGCCCGCAGGCCCGAGGGCGGCGAGCAGCTCCTCTTGGCGGATCGGCACCGTTCCGGTCTTGCCGACGATGATCCCGGCCGCGAGGTTGGCGAGCACCGCCGCGTCGTGGGCGTCGAGTCCGACCGCGATTCCGGCGGCCAGCGTGGCGATCGCGGTGTCACCGGCGCCGGAGACGTCGAAGACCTCACGGGCGCGGGCCGGCACGTGACGGGTGCCCGAGGGCTGGACCAGGCTGATGCCGGCCTCGCCGCGCGTGAGGGTGACGAAGTCGAGATCGAGGAGTCCGCGCAGGCGGGCCGCCGACTCCGTGAGCTCGAACGAGTTGGACGCCGAGACCTGCGTGGTCGCGGCGAGTTCGGTCTCGTTGGGAGTCACCGTGGTGGCGCCGCGGTACTTGCCGTAGTCGAGGCCCTTGGGATCGACCAGCACGGGGATCCCCCGATGCCGGGCTCGCTTGATCAACCGCCGACAGAGATCATCGGCGAGGACGCCCTTCGCGTAGTCGGAGATGACGAGCGCGTCGTATCCGTCCTCGAGGAGGGCGACCACGCGGTCGTCCCACGCGCGACGGTCGGCGGCCGGGCGGGGCGAGGCGTCCTCGTCGTCGATCCGGACCAACTGCTGCTGGCCCGACAGGACACGGGTCTTGGTGGTCGTCGGGCGACCGCGCAGCACGTCGACTCCCTGCACCCGCACTCCGGCGAGCCCAAGCAACTCGCGGAGCCGCGCGCCGGGTTCGTCGTCGCCGGTCCAGCCTGCGACGTCGGCGTGGACCCCGAGACCGGCCAGGTTCAGCGCGACGTTGCCCGCGCCACCGACCGAGACCGTCTCGCGACCGAGGCGCACGACCGGGACCGGCGCCTCCGGTGAGATCCGCACGACGTCGCCGATGAGATAGCGGTCGAGCATGAGGTCGCCCACGACGAGCATGCGCACGCCGGCGAAACCACCACGGACCGCGGCATGGACGACGTCAGGCCGATCGAACATCATCACTCTCGGCGACGGCGGCTTCGATCATGTCGCACAGCGTATGGCCTATGAACAGGTGAGCCTCTTGTATGCGACAGGTTCGCGTCGTTTCCACGACGAGTGAGAGATTCACCGAGCGCGCGAGCTTGCCGCCGTCGCCACCGGTGATTCCCACGGTCAGTGCTCCGATCGCGGCCGCGGCATCGATGCCCTGGAGGACGTTCGCACTGTTGCCCGAGGTGGAGAGTCCGACGACGACATCACCGGGACGACAGAGTGACTCGATCTGCCGCGCGAACGCGACGTCGAAGGAATAGTCGTTCGCAATCGCCGTGATCAGGGACGGATCGGACACCAGCGCGTACGAGCGGATACCCGGACGCTCGCGCTCGAACCGGCCGACCAGCTCGGTCGAGAAGTGGCTCGCCTGGGCGGCGCTGCCGCCGTTGCCGAACCAGAAGATGGTTCCACCGGAATGGACCCGCTCGATCATCGCGGCCGCGACCTCGCTCAGCGCTGGTCCCATCGCGATGAGACCAGTCATCATCGCTTGGTGTTCGCGAATATCCTCTTCGAAGTTCACGCAGAGTCTCTCGACGGGCCCAGGACAGTGCTTGAGGGTAGCAACCGGATGATCCTGCTCGATAGGGACGGGGT
>JBBQXR010000490.1:0-1867 GCA_038209455.1 Acidimicrobiia bacterium | reverse complement strand
GAAGGTTCCGGGCCGGTCACCATCAACACGTCACGGCCCGCGACCCCGGCGACGAGATCGATCGACGGCCAGTGCACCCGACGCGTCTCACCGTCGACGAGGCTCACCGTCGGGCGCGTCTGTTGGAGGTCGACGAACTCTGCGAGATCGAAGTTCGCACACGTGCGGGACGACTGGAGCTGGTAGGCGAGCACGGCCGCCGCGCCCGCGCCCGCGAGTCCACCGTCGACCCAGCCGGTGAACTACATCACCATCACGGGGTCCCGCAACTCGGGCATCTGCACGATCTCCAGCACCCGACCACCTTAGAGGTTGCGCGCCGAATTGCTCGTCGCCAAACTGCTCGTCGGCTCGCACTCCTATCGGTCAACGGTTCCGTGGGGCTCGCTACCTCGCGGCTCGCCTCCGCAAGCTCCGGCTCGGGTGCGGGGCACGTCCGCCCGTCAAATCCCTGGGTCGAGCGTGCTCGGGGTCCGCTGCCGCGCACCGATAGAGTCCGCTGCCGTGCGATTCGGAGTACACACCGGCCTGCAGAACACCACGATCGCGGAGCTGCAATCGCTCTGGCGACGGATCGAGGGACACGGCTTCGAGTGGATCTCGATCTGGGACCACTTCTACGCCGCCGATGCCACCGGCAATCCCCATTGTCTCGAAGCGGTCGCGAGTCACGCGGCGCTGGCGGCGACCACTGAGACCGTGCGGTGCGGCAGCCTCGTGTACTCGGTCGGCTACCGCCATCCCGCGGTGATCGCGAACGCAATGGCGACACTCGACCAGATCGCCGGAGGTCGCATCACCCTCGGACTCGGCGGCGGCTGGATGGAAGCCGAGTACGCGGCCTACGGGATTCCCTACCCGTCGGCCGGGGTGCGCTTGCGCCAGGTGAACGAGGCGATCCAATGCGTCCGGGGTCTGCTCACCCAGCAGCACACGTCGTTCGACGGCGAGTTCTTCACCCTCCGCGACGCGCAGTGCGAGCCCAAGCCGGTACAGGAGCGGCTCCCCATCTGGATCGGGGGCGGCGGCGAGAAGGTCACGTTGCGCATCGCGGCCGAGCACGCCGACGGTTGGAACGTGCCCTTCATCGCGCCCGACGCGTTTGCGCACAAGGTCGAGGTACTGCACCGCCACTGTGAGACGGTCGGACGCGATCCCAGCACCATCGAACGCGCGATCAACGTGGGCATCGCGATGCGGCCCGGTGACCTCGAGGCTCAGTTCGGGGCGATGGCCAACTACGTCGCGCCGGGCGTGTTGCAGGGCAGCGTGCAGGAGATCGTCGACCGGGTCGGCGCGTACCGCGAGGGCGGCGCCGACTGGCTGATCCTCGCCATGCGCGCACCGTTCGACACCGACGGCCTCGACATGTTCGCGGCGGAGGTCCTTCCCCATCTCTCCTGAGGACCGGGCTCCTGAGGACGCGGCTCCTGACGATCGTCCGGGACACGACCACGAGTTGCGGTTCGATGCGCTCACCGGCGCCTGGGTGGCGATCGTCGGTGGCCGCCAGCACCGTCCCAACCAACCGACCGTAGGCTGTCCGTTCTGCATCGGCGGCCTCGAGGCACCCGATCCCTACACCGTGCGTTGGTTCCCGAACCGCTGGCCGCCGCTCGTCCCCGGGCCGCCGATCGACCTCGACCCCGCGCCCGCCGACGGCGCGTACGCGACGCGGCCCGCGCGCGGCGCCACCGAGGTCGTGCTCTACACCTCAGAGCACGTCGGCTCGCTCGCCACCGTCGGCGTGCGCGGGGTGCGCGCGGTCGTCGACCTCTGGGCCGAGCGCACCCGAGCACTGCTCGCACGGGACGAGATCGGGTACGTGCTCGTGTTCGAGAACCGCGGCGCCGAGGTCGGCGCGACC
>JBBQXR010000489.1:0-1907 GCA_038209455.1 Acidimicrobiia bacterium | reverse complement strand
GTCACAACGAGCTGCGAACCGCCGCAGCACGTCCGGGTCGTGCCAATCGCCGACCGTCACGTCGGTCGCGACCCTGGCGGCAGAGTCAGCGGACCCAGCGGTCAGGATCCTCAGGTCGATGCCCAGCGGGATGGCCGCCTGATACATCATCCGTGCCAGTTGGCCGCCCCCGACCACCCCCACGACGCGTGGCCGCGAGCTTCCTGCTTTCAAAGCCACATGAAGCCTCTCTTATTCCGGAATCTATTTTCATAACTTTGACGAGTGCCGTGGGGTGTTGTCAAGGCCGCGGCCCTCCCCTACAAGCGAAGCGCAGTTCGCTAGAGTTGCTTCCTGAAGTCACATACGGAGGAACTCCGCTCATGGCCAAGGACGAGAATTCGAAACCGACGTGGACGTTTCTCACGAACCACGCCCACGTCCTGATCTGCGTCTCCGAGGACCCGGACACGCGACTGCGCGACATCGCCGCGAGGGTCGGCATCACCGAACGGGCCGCGCAGGCGATCGTCGCCGACCTCGAGGCCGGCGGCTATCTCACCCGCACCAAGGTCGGTCGCCGCAACACCTACGAGGTGCATCCCAATCTGCCGCCCCGTCACGCGATCGATCAGGATCACCAGGTCGGCGAACTCCTGGGTTTGTTGGACCCGAACCCGAAGTAGCGTCGCCCTGCGGACCCCCGCCGCTCCCCTCCGTCGTCGCACATGGCCCTCTCACGGGGGTACTACGAGCCTTCGGTGGGGTCGCCGCCAACCACCCACGATGTTGACCTGGCCGACCGGGTGAGCAGTTCGACGACGTCATCGGGCGCGTAGCCGAGCAGACCGAGTTGACGTCGGGCGTCGGCCACCCGGTCGGCCACCCGCCCCTGCTCAGCCGCGGCGTGGTCGATCCATGTCTGGGCCGAAACGTCGACCTGGTAGCGGAACTCCCAGTCGACGATGACCGGCGCATCGACGAACCAGGCCGATGCGGCGTCGGCCGCCCGAGCCCTGACCTCCGCCAACGTCTCGCCGGAGGTCAGGATTCGCGGCTCCTCCACCACGAACGCGTTCCAGACCGAGTGGTCGGGGTCGGCACGCATCAAGAGGTGTAACCGAAGCCGACCAGTGGGTCCGTCGGCCAGACCCCCTGACGCGGTTGATGTCGAGGACGCCACGGCGGTCAACCAGCCACGGCCGAGGCGCGGCTCGAGACTCCACTCGATCGCCTGGCACACCCAGGTCGGCAGCTCGGCGGCCTGAGGAACCATGACCCGATCGCCTTGGTGCTCATACAAGCAGTGGCTGTCGCTGCGATGGACCGGGTCGTAGCCGTGCGCCACGAGGCGCGCGTGGAGAGCTGAGCTCGAGATTGTCATGGCCACACGCAGCATCCCCTCGGTTACAGGCGAACTCTACTTCCGGTAGTAGACATTAGTAGTTGTCACCCGTCAAGGGTGGGGTCGAGATGAACAATCGACTCCTATTCCGGTAGTGTGACTCCGGTATCACTTTTCGGCTTCCCGGCGATGGCTGCCGGCTCAGCAATCGAGGACGTTCATGCTGCAGGGGAAGAAACTGGTGATCACCGGCGTCGTGACCGCCGATAGCATCGCCTTCGCCACCGCCCGACGCGCCCTCGATCTCGGCGCCGAAGTGCTCCTGACCGCCCCCGATCGCGACCGGGAACGGGCCGAGGAACCGGCCGCCGCCCTCGGCTGCGATCTCCGAGCGCTCGACGTGAACGACCCGGCCGGCTGGGAGGCACTCGCCGTCGAGGTCGGTGATCGATGGGGCCACCTCGACGGAGCGCTGCACGCGGTCGCCTTCGCACCACCCGACGCGCTCAACGGCGACTTCTTCGGGGCGCGCACCGACAGCCTCACGATCGCCTTCCACACCAGCGCTTCTTCCTACGCCGCG
>JBBQXR010000488.1:0-1911 GCA_038209455.1 Acidimicrobiia bacterium | reverse complement strand
GCTCGGCCACCTCTCCACGTGTCGCGTCGCGGAGCGCGGGGTAATGGCGAGCGCCGTCGGGTCTGTCAACGCGCGATCACGGGTTTGCGTTGGCGGCAAGTCTGGCATAGTCACCGCGGCGCACGCGGGTATAGCTCAATGGTAGAGCACTAGCCTTCCAAGCTTGTGATGCGGGTTCGATCCCCGCTACCCGCTCCAGACAAGAGCGCCCGGCCGACGCGGTGTCGGCCGGGCGCTGCCGTCGTCGCGCGGATCGATCAGGCGACGACCGTGGTCCCCGCGGCGCGGCGGCGCATCGCCCCGCCGACAAGCCCGAAGCCACTGGTCATCAAGGCCCAGGCCGCGGGCTCGGGGACGGCACCGGCGGTGATTCCGGTCACGCCCGATGCACCGAGATTGCCGATGAACGTCCCGGCACCCGTCGTCGTATTGATGCTGTAGAAGCCGTCGTTTACCGTGAAGAACCCGGCCCGGCTGGCCCCCGAGACGTCGAACGCGACCCGGTCGGTGGTCGCGAAGCTGACGCCGAGCGGACCAAAGGCGGCGCCGAGCAGGTTGGTCCCGACATACGTCCCGGCATTGGCATTGGTCGCCCGGACGAGGCTGTCGCTGACCGCGTCGAGGCCGTAGAGCACGGTCGAGGTGGCCCCCGGGCGGCTGTTGGTATAGGCGACCGCGACGAGGTCGATATTGCTGCTGCCGTTGAGCGTGACGGGGGTGTCGACGAGCGCCACCGGCGGCGTGACGGTGGGGTTGATGCGCAGGTTCTGGTTGGTGTCGCTCGTCAGACGCAGGCGATCGACGGTCGGGTTGAAGTCGATCCCGAAGCTGCTCCCGGTCGGCGTGGCGCCGGTGATCACACCAAGCGAGGTTGCGGTGTAGTTGACGCCGCTGGCGTTCTTGCGGATCGCGTACAGATTGCCGCTCGTGCCGACGCTGTACAGCGTCCGATTGGCCGGACGCAGGTCGAGCCCGGTCAGCGTGTCACCGCCGAGACCGGCGATCGTCCCCGACGAGGTGGTGACACCGGGGGTCGACGAATCGAAGGTGACGATCGCGTTGCCGTTGGTCAGGCCGAAAACCCGTTCGGCCTGGGCCTGGACCGCGGGCAGCGCGGCGGCGAGTACGGCTGTGCAGATCTGAAGGGCCTTGCGCATGGGTAAAACCTCCTGTCGGGAAAATCCCGACGGGAGCTACGAAGGGTCCAGATGCGCAGTTGCAGCAAAATGCACCGGAGATTAACGATATCTTCGTGACGTCGGGTGCCGAGCCAGGACCGTGATCTCGCTCGCGGTCGCGCGCGACAATCCCCTTGCCCCATTGCCCCGGTCCCCGTATACGCCCCCCTCTCGGCTCCGTACAGGAGTGTAGCTCAGTTGGTAGAGCATCGGTCTCCAAAACCGAGGGCCGGGGGGTCGAGCCCCTCCCCTCCTGCCAGCCGGGGCGGTACTTGAAACCAGTCGCGAACCCGACGGGTTTGGGCTGGTTGTCGTTGTTTGTGCAAAAGGTAGCTGACGGTCCAGATGGCGAAGACTTCCCCCGGCGAGTTCGTGCGGCAGGTGCGTGCTGAAACCGAGAAGGTCAGCTGGCCGACGCGGCGCGAGACTATAACGACGACGATCATGGTCCTGATCATGACGACGGTCCTGTCGCTGTTCTTCATCGGGGTCGATCAGGTGCTCGGACGTCTCGTCAAGCTCCTCCTGAGCTTCGCCGTCTGATGTCGTCGCGCTGGTACATCATCCACGCCTACTCGGGCTTCGAGAACAAGGTCCGCGATGCGATCGTCACCGAGGCGGCGCGCAAGGGCCTCGACGCGTTCATCGAGTCGGTCGAGGTTCCGGTCGAGAAGGTCACCGAGGTCCGCCGCGGCAAGAAGGTGACGTCGGACCGCAAGTTCTTCCCCGGCTA
>JBBQXR010000487.1:0-1913 GCA_038209455.1 Acidimicrobiia bacterium | reverse complement strand
TCCTGCAGGCGAAGGAGGCCGGGCCTTCTGCCTTGGGCGAAGCACTCGGTGCCGATGCACCCGGCCACGGTGGCGAACGGGTCGTCACCGGGCAACGGATCATGCAGGCCGTGAGCGACATGATGCTCGGTTGGGGCCGGTCGGCCGCCGGACGCGACTTCTACGTCCGCCAACTCCGCGACATGAAGTTCTCGGTCTCGACCGAGAACGTGTCGGCGGCCCAACTCGAGTTGTACGCCGACTACTGCGGCTGGGCGCTCGCCCGTGCCCACGCGGGTTCGGGTGACGCAGCGACCATCGCCGGCTACCTCGGGCGCGGGACCCGCTTCGACGAGAGCGTCGCCGACTTCGCGGTGGCCTACGCGGAGCAGAACGAGCGCGACTACGCATGCTTCCTCGACGCGATCGGCACCGGCCGCCTCGAGGCCACGACCGGCACATAGCCCCGAAAATCGGGGCCCACCGTCCGTCGCGCGTCGTAGCGGACATATCGGGCGTCGGCGCGCCTACCCTTCCCCCGGTTCGACCGTCATGAGATTCGAGGCCGCCATTAAAACCCACTTGCAAACGCGCGTCGTCATCACAATGTTCGCCGCCGGTCTGGCGCTGACGGGACTCGCGCTGAACGCCACCGTGGACGCCGCCGCAGCCGGACCGGTCGTGAGCGTTCCGAGCACGGTGCTCGGCCAGGTCGAGGGCAATGCCGGCGCCACCGACGTGGTGGTCACCGCGTCGCTCAGCCAACCCGCTGCGACCGACGTGACGGTGCACTACGCCACCGTCAACGGAACCGCGACGGCAGCCGATCTCGACTACACCCCGACCACCGGGACCCTCACCTTCCCGCCCGGAACCACGACCCAGACCCTGAGTGTCGCGGTGAACGGTGACACCAAGCTCGAGGACTATCAGCGGTTCACGGTCAAGCTCTCGACACCGGTCGGCGCCACCATGGGCCATGCCGCCCAGATCGTCGAGATCCGCAACGACGAGCTGCCCAAGCTCTCCTTCGCCGCGGCCTCGGTGGTCGAGGGAACTGCTGCCCACTTCATCCCGAAGCTCGCGCAGGCCTACCACCTACCGCTCTCGCTCACGGCCCAATCCGCGAACCGCACCGCAATCGCCCCGGGCGACTACACCACGACCTCGGCGCCGGTGACGTTTGCCGCGGGCGTGAAGATCGGGACCGCGGTGGACGTCCCGACGATTGCCGACGGCATCGCCGAGCCGAAGGAGACCTTCGCACTCACGGTCTCGGGCACCGGGGTCGCCGCATCACTCACCAAACTCGCCACGATCGCCGCCAGCACCGGTGCCGCGACCTGCAACACGGGTCAGGCCGCGCCGGCGCAGTACGAGAAGGTCGTGGTGTTCTCGTTCGAGAACCGGAGTTGGACCGACGTCGGTGGTCCCGGCTTCACCTCGATGCCGTACGCGCATTCACTCGCCACCGCCTGCTCGTACTTCACCTCGTGGACCGAGGCCGACACGCACCAGAACTCGGCCACGCAGTACGTCAGCCAGGGTCAGGGCGACACCAACCACACCGTGCTGAACGACTGTCCGCCGAGCGCGACCTGCCAGTCGACCGCCGACAACATCTTCCGCCAGGCCCGCACCGCCGGAAAGGCGGCGATCAACTACGTCGAGGGCGCAACCGCGCCGTGCAGCGCGTCCGGCAGCGCCGCCAAACACATCCCCGCGCTCTATTACCGCGGGGCCGACGACTCGGCGAACTGCACCGCCCAGGTCCGTCCGTACTCCGAGTTCGATCCCGCCCACCTGCCGTCGTTCGCGTTCGTCACGCCGACCCTGTGCAACGACGGGCACGACTGCGTCAACGCCACCGTCGACCTCTGGATGCAGCAGAACATCGCGCCGGTCATCGCATCGGCCGACTACCAGGCCGGCAA
>JBBQXR010000486.1:0-1930 GCA_038209455.1 Acidimicrobiia bacterium | reverse complement strand
GGTAACCGTCGCCACCAAGGATCAGAATGCGCATGTGATCTCCGTTGTTCGTCTCGGCATCGGGGTTCAGCACCCCACCCGATGCACGTGCCCGCTGACCACGGAGGCTAACGGTCACCACCCGCGCGATCGGGGACCGGGGAGGCGTGACGCGCGTCGGCCATCGGCCGCCGGAGCAGGAGACCCATCGCGACGGCAGACGTGATGGTTCCGGCGAGGAATCCCACTTCGACCCGGGTCAGTACGTTGTCACCGAATACCACGCAGAGCGCGAGTACACCGACCCCCAGTGCCCACGCCCACGTTGCGCGATTGGGATATTCCAGGGCAACCAGGGCTTGCGCGATGGTGAGCGCGATGAGATAGATGCAACTGGCCGCGGCAAGGACCGCGAAATCGGACGCGCCGAGTGCGAAGCCGTCGCCCCAACCGATCCGCACCACCGTCGGTCCGAGGAGCGCGGCGCCGACCGCCGCGATCCCGACGAGCACGACCAGTGCGCGCACCAGCGCGAACGTCTCGGCCGCGAGCACCTCGGCGCGTCCGCCACCAGCATGATGCGAGAGACGTGGGAGCAACACCGCCTGCGCGGCCTGGAAGAGGAACACCGGCACGCGCGCCACGATGAGGGTGGCGACGAACGCACTCGTGAGTGCCGCGGCGTGCGGCGCGAGGAGTCGCACCGAGACCGGGCCGAGGTTCACGAGCGCCTGCGCGAAGAGCGCACCGGCGAACAGCCATCCGAGCGAGCGCGTCAGTTCCGACCACGCGGACGATGGTCCGGGGCCACCGAAGTCGGCCCGCTCGGCGCCGAGCAGTGCGACGCCCACACCGACGAACGGCGCCACGGCCAGGACCAAACCGTACGGCCCGGCACTTCCCACGCCGGCGGCGGCGAGGATCGCCACGGCCACGACCCGCACGCCGGCTTCGGTCCCGATGAGCCGGCCGTAGGCACCGAAGCGCGAGCTGCCGGCGAGCACCCCCCGCACGAGGTACTCGAGCATCGTGCCGACGAAGAGCACCGCGAACGAGATGAGCAGCAACCAATCGCCGCCGAACAGCCGATCGACGAGCCAGGAGCCGCCCGCGAAGATCGCGACCACCACGAGGACGGTGAAGACACCGCCGGCGATGGCGGCGCGCCGCACTGCGGGCCCGACTCCCTCATGACGCGCCCGGCGGCTCGAGATCGCGCGGGAGACCTCTTGTTCCAGCGGGAGCCCGGCTGCCTGGCCCACGAGGAAGCCGACGACCCACAAGGTGGACAACCCGGAGGCGCTGGTCGGTCCGAGCGCGCGACCGGTGATGGCGAGGAACGCGTACGCCAGCGCGCCGCTCGCCGCGATCCAGATGCCGACCGCACCCGTCCCGGTCGGCAGCACGGTGGCCCACCGCTGCACGCGGTTCATGAGCGGCGCTACCGGCCGGAGTCGACGATGCGCTCTGCCGGATAGTTGCGAAAGAGGATCGCCGGCAACGCGTCGATCGCAGGCGCCCGCTCGGTCATCGTCGAGCGCGTGAACAAGTACTGGCCCAGGTCCGGGGCCCGGCGCTGGAGGAGCGGGACGATGTCGCGGTAGCCGTATCCCCCGTTCCCGGGCTCGGTGTGCGCGTCGGCGGTGTAATGCGACTCGACCTCGAAGCCCATGAACTCGAGGAGCGAGACCAACTCGTGGCGGGTGTACTCACGCACATGTCGGCCGTAGGGATATGCGGAGTACGCGTCGTACATGTTCGCCCCCTCGACGAGTCGCATCACGTTCTCGAGTCGGGCGACGTTGGGCGTGGTCATGATGAGCGTCCCGCCCGGGCGCAACACCCGACGGATTTCGTGCATGACGGCGACCGGATCGCGCAGCAGGTGTTCGAGGATCTCGCAGAACAGCACGACGTCGAAGGAGTCGTCCGGCCATGGGAAGGCGGCTTC
>JBBQXR010000485.1:0-1959 GCA_038209455.1 Acidimicrobiia bacterium | reverse complement strand
CTGCGGCGGCGACGCCGGCGACCACGATGCACGACACTGCCAAGCCGGACAAAAACGCGTTGCTA
The DNA here is from genome assembly GCA_038209455.1 of Acidimicrobiia bacterium. Lineage (GTDB taxonomy): Bacteria > Actinomycetota > Acidimicrobiia > IMCC26256 > JAENVU01 > JAENVU01. Next base: position 1,894 of record JBBQXR010000485.1, on the reverse strand, counting down.
GCCTCGGTGATGAAAGCACCTGCTCGAGGAGCCAGGCGGTCGTGTAGCGCGGCGATCTCCGCCGGCACCGTGATGTCGACGGTCTCGATTTCGACCTTCCCGGGGGTAGCGATCGGCGAGGTCGTGGAGCGCCGTTCGGCCCGAACCGCGCACTATGGCGGTCATGTGCCGGTAACCCCCAACCACTCGTGCTTGAGCGCGAGCCCGAGACCGCGTGACGCACCGATGACGAGCACCCGGCTCGCGGATGACGGCGGCGGGGAGCCGGCCGGGGAGGTAGTTGTAGTCATACCAACCGCTACGTGTACTACAAGGATAACGCGTCAAGGCCGAGGGATCCCAACATCCAGCCTGGTTGCACGTTGCCACGGCGGGCGTACCAGCAACGCCACGACGGCGCTGAGAACGACTGCGGCCACGAGGATCGCGTGCAGGTGCGTCGGGAGCGGGCCGTGGTCGTACATGGTGACGCCGACGGCGATGAGAGAAAGCGCGACCGCGGCGATCGCGACGGGCTTTTGGTGACGCAGTCCGAGCACGACGAGGATCGCGGGAACGATGAACCAGACTCGGCTCGATGTGCCCATAGCGTTGATCACTCGGATCGCGCCGTGAGTGCCGGGTATCCGGGAGGCGTCGGTTCGGAAGAACATCGCACCGCAATGGAACGCGAGGCCGGCGCTGCCGATCACGAGGAGGGCAGCCTCGAGCGCCGACGCGCGTGCGGCGAGTCCCGGCAACGGAAGCGACGCGAGAATGAGTCTCGCCGCGAGCCCGACGAGCGCCACCCCGACCAGCAGGGCCAAGAACGCGTCGGACGCGACGAAAGGCTACGCACTCGAGGTCACGATGCGACGTCGACGTGGCAAACGAGCTTGCCGAACGTGATCGTCCGCTGGCGTCGCAACCGCGCTTATTTGGTGCCGAGGTGACGGAGGAGCGGCATCACTGTCACCCTCGAAGGCGGTGGAATGCCGATCTCCTGGAAGAAGGGACCGACCTCCTCCAAGTACCGGCCGTGCACCTGCTCAGAGTCCCACACCTCGCAGGTTTCGCGCGCTTGTTCCCGGGTCGATCCCGACCACGTGGTACTCGCACCCGTCGGGGAGCTTCTCCTGGAGGCCGAACTTCTCGGTTACGGCCCAGTACTGGTCCTGAGTAGGTACGACCTCGTCCCATTCCATGACCACGACGATCGACACTGTGTCCTCCCGCTTCGCAGGCATCTGTAGGGATCGCAAAGCGGAACCCTTTCAGTTCCCCTGAGATCGTGCAAGGTGTTGCTGCAGTGTGGAAACTCGAACCGGCACGAGCGTGATCAGATTGCGGTCTTGGCGGCAAGGGCCGCGCCGGCGTTGACCCGGTCGCGGAGCCGGCGCCGCTCGTCGTCGTCGAGCCACGCCGCGTCGACGGCGTCGAGCGACAGCGACACGAGGTCTTCCCACGTCCACTCGAACACCTCGGCCGTGCGGGTGAACTCCTCGGTCAGATCCAGGTCGATCAGCGCGGGGTCATCGGTGTTGAGCGTCACGAGCAGCCCGGCCTCGCGCATCCTCGCGACCGGGTGATCGGAAAGGTGCTCGAACCGGTCCGGGTTGATCCGCACGTTCGCGTTCGGGCACACCGTGAACGCGAGTCGCCTCTGCGCGAGCCGCTCGGTCGGGTCCGGGTCCTCCAATACAGAGAACCCGTGGTCCAGTCGTTCGACCCTCAGTACGTCCACCGCAGTCGCGGCATCAACGGCGGGAGAGTTCTCGCCTTGATGTGCGGTGAGCCGCAGCCCCGCCGTCTCCGCCGTTCGATAGGCGTCGACGAAGCTGGCGGGATCGACCCCCAGCTCGGTCGAGTCCATGCCGATGCCCACCACCCGGTCGGTGCCCGGAGCACCGGCGCG
>JBBQXR010000484.1:0-2001 GCA_038209455.1 Acidimicrobiia bacterium | reverse complement strand
ACCGAGCGCCTCGGCGTTGCTTGGGAGGACCCGCACAACGGGCTCGCGGACATCACCGGCATCGACCGCGACACCATCGAGGCCTTCTCGAAGCGATCGCAGGAGATCGGCGAGGTCGCCGACGCGGCGGGGTTGTCCACGGCCGCCGCCCGCCAGGCTGCCGCCCTCGCCAGCCGGACAGCGAAGCAAGGCGTTCTCGCCGAGGACCTCATCGACGGTTGGCACGCAGAGCTGGCCGACCGCGGGTACACCCCCGAACGTGTTGGCTCGCTCGTCGGCCAGGCGCCCGTGCCGCGTTCCCCGATCGAGCAGGACAACCGCCGCTTCGTCGCGGACCTGCTCTCGGCGCATGGCATCACCGAGCTGTCCGCCGTGTTCGACCGGCGCGATGTCCTGCAACGGATCAGCGAGTGGGCCGGCGATCGACTCACAGCGGCCGAGATCACGGACCTCGCCGACGAGTTCCTCTGTCACCCCGAGGTTGTGCGCCTCGATTCGTCGCGGCTCGGTGCCGTGATCCGCCGGGCCGATGGCCGCACCGTGACGGCTGGAACCGGAGCGACCTACTCCACCGTCACGATGCTGTCGCTCGAACGGGAGATCACCGATCGGTTCCGCTGCGGCTTCGACCAGAACGCGGCGACCGTCGACGAGGACGTCCTCCAGGCGGCCATCGATCACCAACCGGCGCTGGGTCAGGACCAGGAGGACATGGTCCGCACCATTTGTACCTCTGGTGACCGGGTGCAGTTGGTCCTGGGCCCCGCCGGTTCTGGCAAGACGTTCGCCCTCGAGGTTGCCGCCCGGGCGTGGGAAGCGAATGGCCAACGCGTCATCGGCACCGCCGTCGCGGGCGTCGCAGCCGAGGTCCTCGCCAACTCCGTCGGGGTGCCGACCACCACGGTCGCGTCGCTCCTCACTCGGCTCGACACCAACGGGCGCGAGGACGTCCTCGACGCCAACACCGTGGTCCTCGTCGATGAGGCCTCGACCCTCGGAACCCGCGATCTCGCAGGCTTGGTCCGGTGGGCCGACACCACCGGTGCGACCCTCCGACTGGTCGGGGACCCCGCTCAGCATTCGGCGGTCGCGGCCGGCGGCATGTTCCGACACCTCCTCGGCGAACACCCCGACCGGGTTCCGGTGCTAACCGAGAACCGCCGGCAAGTCGGCGATGGCATGGCGGAGGTACGTCTCGCGCTTGCCGACTACCGCGACGGGCAGATCGCCAAGGCGATCGAACGCCTCGACAACGACGAGCGGATTGTGACGGCGGACAGCGCGGACGAGCTCCTCGACGCGCTCGTCTCGGATTGGTACGTCGACCGCCAAGCCAGAGCCGATGACCCCGATCTCCCCGTCTCGTCGATGATCGCTGAGCACCACTTCGAACGACGAGAGCTCAACACCCGCGCCCGCACGCTCCTCGCAGCTGACGGAACCCTGACCGGACCCGTTCTCGAAGCAGGCGACCAGTCGTTCCAAGCCGGCGACACCGTGATCGCCCGGGCGCAGGACCGATCGCTTCGACCCGATGGCGGTAGCCGAGGAAGCCACATCCGCAACGGCACCCGAGGGACCGTCCTCGAGGTCAGCACCGAACCGGGCCACGAAGGTCTGCTTGTTGACTTCGATCGCAAAGGCCAGGTCTTCGTTCCCCGGAGCTTTCTCGAAGCCGAGGTGCGTCGAGGCGTCACGGGAGGGCTCACCCACGCGTACGCCCTCACCTCCCACGCCGCCCAAGGCGAGACGTACGAAGCGGGCCGTCACCTCGCCACCGACCGCTCCGGCGCGGAGGGCGTCTACGTCGGGCTGAGCCGCGGCCGCACCGACGTCAAGCTCTACGCCGTCCGTCACCACGACCTGGTCCCCAAGATCGACGATGATCCCGGCCTGCCCCGGCTCGACCGAGAGACCGCGGACACCCGCAAGGCCGTCTCCGATCGGCTGAATTCCATCGGAAGTGAACTCCTCGCCACCGAACACGACCGGCTCGGTCTC
>JBBQXR010000483.1:0-2040 GCA_038209455.1 Acidimicrobiia bacterium | reverse complement strand
GCCGGCGCCGCCGGTGTTCGATCCCGAAGAGGCCTATGAATGGGTGGTCGAGCACGTGCCGGACGACGTCGCGGCCACGCTCACGCCCGAGGACGTGCGCCGCATCCTCGGCTTCCAGCTCGAGTACTTCCAGCGCCGGGGCGTGACGGGCAATGGCTCGTCGTCACATCCGCCGGGCGACGTCGTGGTCGGCGGGGCCGAGACCGTTGATTACATCCTCGAGCGGGCCCGGGTCACCGGGGAGGAGTATCTGCCCGAACAGGTACACGCTGTGGTCGAGACCCAGCTGGCGTATCTCCGGGCGATCGGTGCGGTCGGCCCCGCAGCCGAACCTCCCGCCGACGACCCGCCAACCTGACCACCGAGCCGTCGGATGGCCGTGAGGCGGAGCCGGGTTTGGGGTCAGGCGCAGTCTGGAGGTCCGGTCGCGCGGTGGGGGCGCACGGGCGATGGAGGGCCGTAAGGCGGAGCCGAGTAAAAATGTTTCCTTGTGTGAACGGTCCCGGAAAAGGGTTCCACCGCTCGATCGGATCTGGTACAAAGTTGCTACCGAAGAGAGGAGGTGGTCCAGCAGATGCACGATAGATCTGGGACTTCGGAGGTGCGCGGCCGCTAGGGCCGTCAGTTCTCGACTGGACCACCTGCGGAATCCAAACCGCTGCACCACCGTCGCAGCTGCCGGCATGGTCCCACCGGCGCAAAGGCCACGACGGGTTCGAATCAGTCGAAATGAACGGGGGGTGCTTCGGCGCCCCCCGTTCTCCTTCGTTTCCGGTCCGCGTTCGTCGGCGCCGGTAGATTTCGCCGCATGAGCCGACCGTTGGCCTTCGAGCACTACCGCTACCTGGGCGACAAGCGGACGCAGGTGGTGTACGACCTCGACCTCTACGGCGTCGACGCGAGTGTGACCGACGCCGTTGACAACGTGTTGGCGTCGGAGAAGTTCATCGCGATCTCACCGCAGACGCTCGCGGAGGCGCGCAACCGCGGCTATCACCCGCATCGTTCCATTCGCGGCGCGGCCGAGTAGCGCACCCGGACCGCGAACGAGTCAGGCGGGTGTCGGGCTCCAGCACTCGGCTGGGAGCGCCTCGCGAATGCCGTTGCGCTTCGACTCGAACGCGACGTCGGAGAGAACCAGCTGGGAGGGCAGCGCCGCCGGGTCGGTCGGCAGGCCCCGGTAGTCGACCCACGACGTGCACCCGCCATAGGCCTCGTCCCACGGCACCGTGACCGGCTCGGCCAGACGGTGCACCCGCAGCACGAGGACCCAGAGCGGATCCCTCCGCTTCCAGGCGAATCGCGACTCGACGTAGGCGCGCGCCCAGACCAGCTTCGAGTCGAGGGCGTCGAGGTGTTCGGGCTCGGAGATTGTCGCGACGTCGACGATGTCGGCCCAGCCTCGCATCGTGATGGGGCCGCCGACCGGTGACGCGTCGGCGAGGTCGACCCAGTGCGCGTACGCGGGCTTCATCAGCTCCGGTTTCTGGTGCTCGGCGGTCGGCGACAGCCAGCAACGCCGGGTCTCGACGCCGAAGTGCCGGCCGTCCTCGCGGAGCCCTCCCTTGCGTACGTCGACGATCTGTTCACCCTCGAGCAGGGCGTGAACGATGGCCGCCCACTCCTTGAGCGCCGGGATCGAGCCTGCGGAAGTGCTCTGGTTCGTGGCGGAGGCGGTCACGCGCGCCAGGATAACCACCACATGGAAGAGCTCGTCTCGGAGGGTTTGCGGCTCGGGGCCCACTTCGCGCGCCCCGCGGGTGTGACGCGAGTGCCGGGATTGCTCGTCCTCCCCGGGTTCCCGAGGGGCGCCGGCGGTGCGGCGGCGGTCGGCAACACCGATCAGACCCTGTGCGACCGGATCGCCCGGGAGTCGGGCTGGGGCGGTCTCACATTCACGTTTCGCGGGACCGGGCCGTCCGAAGGCGACTTCTCGATCGAGGGCTGGCTCGCCGACGTGCGCGCCGCGGTCGACGTACTCCACGCCCGCACCGACATCACAGGGGTGTGGATCGCCGGTTTCCGGCTCGGGGGGACACT
>JBBQXR010000482.1:0-2054 GCA_038209455.1 Acidimicrobiia bacterium | reverse complement strand
TCCGTCGGCTAGGCAGGGGCTAGGTGGACATGAGGTGGCCGACGAGCCAGAACGTGCCTTGCATGACGTTCCCGGTCGCCAGCGGTGGATCGTCGCCGGGCGCGACCATGTCGTAGGTGCCACCGAAGGTCTCGATCGCCGCCCATTGGAAGGCATGCCCCGTCAGCGAGTTCGTGCGCACCTCGGCTGCTCCTATCACGCCTGTGATGATGGCCTCTGAGCGAACCGGTCGATCCGGACCGCCCGGCGAGAACAAGCCCGACGGGATCAGCGACCGCGAGGCGAAGTTCGGCGCCGGCCGTGCCGGGTCCTCGTCGTACTCCCGCACGTCGGCCCAGCGTCGGTAGGACTCGGCAAACGCGGTGATCCCAACCGAGAGGCGATGGCCGTCCTCGAAGAGCGGACCACTCGAGTCGACGTCGTCGAGCTCGATGGCGAGCGGATAGGCCATGGCCCCTGTCTCGTCCAGCACCTCGACGGTTGCCACGGAGCAGTAAGGACAGCCCGCATCGTCTGCTCGGAGCCCGGTGGCGGTGACTGTTGATGCTCGTGTCGCCCGAAACGACGGCTTCGCGCAGCGGATGCTTCCGGAGTCTTCCAGGAAGGCCACCACGACTGCACCGGAGGGGTCGATCCATGCCCGTCGCGCCGACGTCGGTTGCGAGGAGCGCCGAACCAGATCAACGATGTCGTTTGCGTACTGCTCACGGTCCTCGAACCGAAAGCCTATGCAGTCGAAGTGTCCGGCCATCCATCGGCAAGTCTACGCGCCATGTTCTGGAGCACCGGGTTCTCAAACTGCGTTCGGGGCCTTTGTCCACGTTGGCTCATTTGAAACGGTGTTGTCACCGCTGGTAGCGGCGCGTCAACTGTGCTTGATGCGCGTCTCGCTGGTCGCGCAGCTCCTCGATGCGGGCAAGGCGGAGTCGCGCCGCCGCGGCGAGGCGGTCATCACCGGCCGACGCAGCCTCGTCGAGGACGCGGCGCACGATGCGGATGCCGCGTTCGATGTCGATCGACCGAGTGTTGCGCCCGTCGAGCGAGCACTCGACCCAACGCAGTCGCTCCTGTGGTGTCGGTGCTGGCCCGTCATCGAAGAACGCCGCTGGATGCGAGTGGATGGAGACGATCCTCGCGGCCTGGAGTTGTGAGCGGCTGACGGAGGTGTCCAAATCACGAATCAGCGATGCCTCGGGTCGTCCCCCGACGGCGTCGAATCGTTCCCAGGCGGAGATCTCTTCCTCTTCGTTGGTGGGCCAGCCGTCCGGAAAGATGATGTCGCCGGCTGCCCGAAGCGTCTCCGCGTAGTCGTCCGCTCCGATGCGATGGGCGGCCTCGATGGCGACGAGGATGATCGACGGCCAGCAGGTCCGGAACACATACAGCAGGCCGTCGGCCAGCCGCGCTTCTTCGACGCGCTCGATGGCCCAGAGCCATCGTTGCTCGGGCGTGACGGCGGGACTGGACAGGACCCGCTCGTCGTCCCAGGTGTCGAGCAGGTGACGCACGACTTCGTACGGCAGCATCTCTTCGGGGGTGCCGTCCAGGATCCACCGAGGGATGCGGGCTTCCACCGCCAATGGCTACCACGGAGCCGACCGTGACCGTCGCGGCGTCGGCGATCGGACACGCTGCAGCTCGGGGTTCGGTGCCACGGCCCACGGCGTTCGGGACGCGTTCGGAGCGGTCACCTCGCGATGGGGCTCGCCGTGGCCTACTGTCGTCTCGAGCAGACCGCATCTGTGACCCGAGCGTGGTGCAAGGGTGGTGCCAGGGTGGAAGGAACGGAACCATGAGCTGCAACGCGAACCCGCGTGGTCATGTCGGCGTCGCAACGAACCGGCGATCCGGGCGGTTCGGGCTGGTGGTCATCGCCGGTGTCCTGTTCGGTGGATCCGTCGTGATGACCTCGGGGGCTGCCGGCGCCGCCACCCCGGTCAGCCTCGCCACGATCTCGGCGTCGGCGGTCCCGCCGGACACCGAGCTCTTGTCGCAGCCACCCGCGGCGACGAGCAGCGCCACGGCGACCTTCACCTTCGACGATCCGACCGCCC
>JBBQXR010000481.1:0-2066 GCA_038209455.1 Acidimicrobiia bacterium | reverse complement strand
GGCGATGGAAGCTGCGGTTTTGGCTGGTCTCATGGGTGGTGGGTCTCCAAGGTGTGGGGGTGGGGCTCACATCACCATGGCGGCGGTTCGTAAGCGGAACGTCAACGCAACCTTGGGGTCAGGTAAGAGAGACGTGAGGTTCCTGACACCGCGTTCAGGTTGAGCGTCGGCTTGGGCCGTGATTCGAGGCCGCGAGCTCGGTCACGCGAGGTAGTTGCCTTTCGCGAACCACGACGCGAACAGCAAGAGGATGGGCACCCCCGCGCCGGCCACCACCATCCATCGGAGGCGCCGTCGGGCGACGAACGTCGCGGCGACGACCACCGCCGGGAACGCGGGGAGGAGGTAGCGGCCGATGCCCTGGAAGTCCTTGGTCGCGATCATCGGGACGGCGACGAGGAGGAACACGTAGAGCGCGTAGGCGTGGCCGAGACGCCGGGCGATCGCGGGAAGCGCACATAGCGTGAGTACCGCGAAGCAAAGCTGAAGCCCGAGCCCGAGAGCGGCGGGTCCGAACGGGTCTCGGCTGAGCTCGGTGAAGAAGGCCACCTTTGACCATGTGGTCGGTCCCGCTCCTTGGTCCCAACCGGGCGCGCTCTGAACGGAGGCGAACGCGAACGGATCGCCGAATCGCGCGGCCAGGTACACGCAGTAGGCCGCGAACCCCGAGGCGCTCCCGAGCAGGACGAGGTCGCGGCGATGAAGGTGGCGGGGGTTGATCGGTTCGAACCATCGGCGGAGCCGGTTCCGATGGGTCGCGGTGCCCGGTTCGACGTGGTAGCGGCGTTCGGCCGCGCGGGCCACGAGTGCGACGGCGAGCATCAGCCCGACCGGTCTCGCGCCGCTGGCGATGGCACCGACGAACGCTGCGGCCCAGATTTTGTCGCGCTCGAGGAGGACGAACGCGCCGAGGGCGCCGGCGAGGAAGAACGCATCGGCGTAGACGGGGCCGTAGAGGTAGATGCTGTACGGATAGACGGCGAGGCAGAGCACTGACGTGGCAGCGATCCGCCGTCCCTTGATCGTCGAGCCGAACCGATCGATGCACCAGCGCCACAACAACGCGACCGCGGCGAAGCCTGACACGAGCGTGACGATCGATCCGGCGATGTAGTCGCCACCGTGTCCCGGGAACAGAGCGGCGACGACTCGGATCATCAACGGGAAAGATGGAGAAAACGCGACGCCCGACTGTTGGCCGGGACGGTACGAGTACCCGTCGGCGGCGATGCGTGCGTACCAATCGCTGTCCCAATGCGCCCATCCTCGAAACACCGTCGGCAGGCCATCGACAAAATGGGCTCCGTAGGGCGCGGTACCCGGCGGGTGTAGGACCGACCACCACACCACCAGCCACACGAGCGCGACCAACAGGGTGAATGGGCCGAGCACCCACGGCAACGTCAACCGTGTTCGGGTCGCCGCCGGTCTTGATGGCCGAGGGTGGTCTAGGCGGGCCGGGCGGCCGCGAGTGCGTGGCGGGGTCTGGACGAGGAGGGTCGAGGTAGCGCCGGGGCCAGAGGATTCGTCAGCGTCGAGGATGTCATCGCTCCTTGGCCGAGACGGCTCCAGCGGTGACTCCATCTACGGGTGGCGCGCCTGACCCGTTGCTGAACGTTCCTGAACCCGTGTTCAGGGTCGGTATTGGCCGAGGCTCGGCCGCGGTTCGGACCGAGGGCCTCGACCCCCGGCCGGAGCGCCTAGTTCAGGTGCCGGCGACGACGAGCACGTAGTCGGTCGCGAAGCCGGCGATCATGCCGATCATCACGCCCCAGCCGAGCAGGTCGCTTCGGTGGGCTTTGGCGGCGACGTTGGCGAGTTGCAGAACGACGTAGAGGATGCTTCCCGCGGCCAGTGCGAGGAACGCGACGTACAGGGTGTCGCTCGTAACTGTATGACCGACGATTGTGCCGAGCAGGGTCGGTCCGCCGCCGATGATTCCGAGAAGTCCCAAGGTGGCCCAGCTGGGCCGGTTCTCTTCGCCCGCGAGCGGAGCCACGATGCCAAACCCTTCGGTCGCGTTGTGAAGTGCGAAGCCGACGATCAGCAATGTCGCGAGCGCGATG
>JBBQXR010000480.1:0-2098 GCA_038209455.1 Acidimicrobiia bacterium | reverse complement strand
GGCCTCCACTACTCCACCGATCCGTACGATCGCGAGCGCTGCACGCGACTGCTCGCGCTGGCGACCGAGGGGTACGGCGAGGCGCTCGACCTCCCCGAGCCCGAGGTGCGCGAACGACTGGCGCGTGATCTCGGGTACGTGAGCGCCAAGGTCGGTGCCGACGCGGCGATCTTCGATCCCGAAGGCCGCATGTTGATGGTGTTGCGCGCCGACGACGGGAAGTGGGGATTCATCAGCGGCTGGGTCGACCCGGGTGAGACGCCGGCGACCACCGTCGTGCGCGAGGTTCAGGAGGAGGTCGGACTCACGGTCACCGAGTTCCGTCTCGTCGACGCGATCGGTCGCCGTGCGGGCACCGAGTACGGACCACACGCGGTCGTTTCGATCGTCTATCTCTGCACCGTCGCGCCGGGACCCGTGGTCATCTCCCACGAGTCACTCGCGGCCGAATACCGCGACCTCGAATCGGTCGCGTCCGATGACTGGCACGCCAACCACGAATCGCTCGCCCACCTCGCCCGCGACGCCTGGCGCGCTTCCCGCCCCTGACCCACGCTCCGGCAATCTGGTCACCCGGGCGCCTCGACTCCGCCCGGTTTGGTTCCGACGATGCACCGGGCGACGCCGGGGACCCGGACCTCACCGTTGTGCTCGAACGCGCTCACCGTCGCGATGGCGTGCGCACGAATCCGCTCCCGCGCCGGTTCGTCGACCCGCTGAAGTGCCCCCACCGCGAGCGAGACGTGCTCGCTGATCATGTCCCAATATTGCGCCGGCGATTGCGTCACGAGTTCGACATCGACGTCCAACTCGGCGATGTCGCACAATCCGGCGTGCTCATAGAGGGCACCGACGTATCCGGGCGCCGCGCATCGGAACATGTTCGGTCCGTCCGGGTCGGGTGGTACCACCACGGTCTCGGTCGCGATGGCCTGCATGGCGATCGCGGTCCACGGGTTCTCCTCGGGCTTGATCCACACCGACGAGCAGACTCGTCCGCCCGGCCTGAGCACGCGCACGAACTCGGCGGTCGCCGCGGCCATGTCCGGGAAGAACATGTAACCGAAGCGGACCGAGATGCCGTCGAAGGCCGCGTCGTCGAAGGGCAGGTCGTCGGCGCTACACACTTGCGTCTCGATGTTGGTGATCCCCTGGGCGCGGGCGCGCCGCTGGGCGACGTCGAGCATCTCCGGCGCGAGGTCGGTGAGCACGACCCGTCCCTTCGGCGCGAGCCTCGCGATGCTCAGGCCCGGCTCGCCGGTGCCGGAGGCGATGTCGAGATACCGCCCACCGTCCACGAGTGCGAGACGGTCGATCATCGCGGTGCCGACCGGCACCAGCTGGTCCATGATGATCGCGTCCCACTTGTCCCAACCGGCCGAAAGCCCACCCCACGTTGCCCGCTGACCATCTCGGATCTCATCCGCGCTCGGCATCGGCCCTCCTCGTATCGGCTCGGCGGACGCCCACGTCACCCGACATCAGCCCGACCTTTGTGCCCTCCCGTACCTCCTCGGTACACCAGGGGACAAAGGTCGACCGTTCCATTCGTCAGGTGCAGTGGGTGGGGTCGGCGGGATCGACCTGGGTGACGCAGGTGTCACGGGCGCGGGCGGAGGTGACGGCCCAGCCTTCGTCGCCACCTTCGAGGGTGATCTCGACGTCGGTGGACGCGACGGCCGCATCGACACCGCCGGTCTCACGCAGTACGACGACCAGTGGTTCCCCGGGGCGGACTCCAGCGACGGTGATCTGACCGACTTCGGAGGTGTCGCTCCCCCGCCACGCAGCCGCGAGATCCTCGGCGACCCCAGCCGGACTCTTTGCGAACGGCCGGGGCGCGTGGGACTTCCACTCGGCGGTTTCGTCCCGCCACGCGGTCGGGCCGCGAGATCCCGCGGTCGTGGAGGTGCTGGATGCGCCCGGCTTGGCGGTCGTCGATGTCGGCTTCGCGTCCGAAGCACTCGAACCGCAGGCCGGGAGCGCAATGACGAACGCACCGACCGTGAGCACCGTTCGAAACTTCACGACTTCCCCTAACTCTTGAACAGGAACTCGACGTCGTCGCCGAGCAGGTCCTCGACCTCTTCGGCGAGCG
>JBBQXR010000479.1:0-2102 GCA_038209455.1 Acidimicrobiia bacterium | reverse complement strand
TGCGTCAACAACCCACGCGTGGCGTGGGTTGTTGACGCAAGTTGTCACGGGGCCTTGGGTTTGGCGCAGGGACCGCCGCGGGTGACGTGGACGGACACGCTCGTCGCGGTGGGTTCGTTCTTCAGCACCAACGTCGTGGAGCAGGTGTGGACGACGGCGCCGTTCACGGTGACGGTGTAGCCACTGGGATACACGCGCAGGGGCAGCAGCAGGCTGGTCCGGTACTTCGGATCGGCAGTCTGCCCGTCGGGTCGGGTCGTCGAGTAGCCGAAGTCCCACGCACCGGTCGCCGGATCGAACGATGCGCGCGTCGGCGTGCCGTTGACCGCCATCGGGCTCGGGCGCACCAGCGCGTCGAGCACCGGCTCGCGAACGTTGGTCCCGGTCGGCGGCAGGCTGGCGTCAGGGACCATCTCCGATTCGTACGACCAGAACATCCACGACAACAACCGACGATCGAACCCTCCCGTCAATCGCTGGATGGTGGCCGGGTCGGTCACCGCGCCGAACTCGGTGGCCAGCAATGCATCACCGTGCGCGCCGGCGACCACCGCATGATCCATGGTCGCTTCGTCGTCCGCCGGCGTGGTGGCGTACACGTGATACGAGAGCGCACTCTGCGGCGCGCCGAATCCGGCGATCGACGTGTCGGCCCCGCCGAAGTTGAACAACACGAATGGCTCGGTGAACACGAAATGTTCGCGATCGACACTGCGGATCGCGTCGGTCATCCGGCGCGCGAACGGTGCCGTGAGCGACGCTTCGAGGTCGGGGCATCCGGTGAGACAGGCCGACCAGTTGGTGCCCGGCCACGGTTCGTTCATGAGGTCGTACCCGAGCACGTACCGCTCGCTCGCGACCGCCGCGGCGACGGCATGCACCGCTTCTGCGTAGTGCTGTTGGAGACCGATACCGTCAGGCCCTGGGGCATTGGCCCAGAAGTTGTCGAACGCCCGCTGCATGGCCGGGTTCGTCACGTAGTACGTGGGGAACGGGTCGTTGGGGTTCGCCAGACCGTCGGTGAGCGTGGCCCACTCGGGAAATCCATTGCCGTGCACGAGCGGCCCGAACCCGTCCTGGTGGAAGTCGAGTTGCGTGAAGATCTGCTCCTTGGCGAGCACCCGCACCGTCTCGGCGATCGAGTCGACGTAGGCGTGATCGATCACGCCGGGCTGGGGCATCACCGCGCCGAACACCACACCGAGGCGTACTGCGTTGAATCCCTGGTCGTGGAGGAACCGAGCGTCGTCGGCACCGAACCCGGCTGCGGCCGGCGAGATCGGCGGGAACTTCTGTACGAAGTTGACGCCGCGGAGCGTGATCACCCGGCCGTAGTGGTCGGTGAACCACCGTCCGGTGTGGCCCAACTCGGCGCGGGGGCCGACGGGCGGTCGGAAGTCGGGCCGCGGAACGCAGGCGGTGGCGAACAGGGCCACGACCGCGACGAGGGTGACCAGGGACCGGCGACGGAATGCTCCTCGGCTCATGCCCGCGCAAGCTAGGGCGCACGAACCAAGTGGGCAATCGGCCCCTTCCCGGCACTTGCCGCATTTGTTGATTCGTGGGAAGGTTCGACCGCGCAGTCGGGCGGCTGCACGGGAGGGAAGCACCATGTCACGGGCACGTGTTCGATCGGTTTGCGGTCGAGTCGTACTGGTCCTCGGATTGGTCGGCATCGCGCTCCCCGTCGCCGGTGAGGCGACCGCGGGGGCCTTACCGAACACGACCACACCGAGTCTGACGTTGAACCACACGATCCGGACAACGCCGTTCGCCGGCACCAGTTCGTCGATGCGGGACAACGAAGGATCGACGCTCGTGCCGAACGATCCCGCCCACCCGAACATCGGTGGCACCGACTCGCTCTGGCTCGTCGAGGACAACGGCAAGGCCGCATGGGAGATCAACCCGTACACGGGCCTCCTGAAGTCGAGCATCCAGGACACGGCGTGGCAGGCGACGAAGCAGTACAACGCGTCGACCGACAGCGGCACCGGTGCCACCGCGGGTGCGAACCGCGACCCCGACATCGAGTCCGCCTCCTACGACCGCACAACCGACACCATCTACGTCTTCTCCGGCAAGTGCTGCAAGACGTCGGT
>JBBQXR010000478.1:0-2106 GCA_038209455.1 Acidimicrobiia bacterium | reverse complement strand
GCCGGGGCTTACGATCAACGCCGGCACTGGCGTCATCTCGGGTTCACCGACGGCGATTGGGACCTATAACGTCGTCGTGACCGTCACGGACGCGCAGCTCGCGACCGACTCGAGGCCGTACACGGTCACGGTCAACGCGCTACCGTCGATCGCGACTGCGACCCTGCCAGCTGGAGAGCGGACCGTCGCGTACACCGCGACGGTGAGCGCAGCAGGCGGCACGCCGAACGGCGGGGGTCAGTACACGTGGGCTGCGAGCGGCCTCCCGGCGGGCTTGTCGATCAATGCCTCGACCGGCGCAATCACCGGCACCCCGACGCAGTCCGGATCGTTCGACATCACGGTCACGGCAACCGACACCGCGGGTGCGAGCGCGAGCAAGATCTTCACGGCGGTCAGCTTCACGCAGCCTCCGTCGATCACGAGCCCGGGCCCCCTGCCGACCGGAACGGTTTCGGTCGCGTACCCGGCCACGTTGATCTCGAGCAGCGGGGGCGCCGCGCCGTTGACGTGGTCGGCGACCGGCCTCCCCGCCGGCCTCACGATCGGCGCGAGCAGCGGCACAATCTCCGGCACCCCGACCGCCTCGGGATCGTTCAGCGTGACAGTGAAGGTGACCGACTCGTTCAATGTCACAGCCACGCAGGTCTACACACTCACGATCAGTAACGCGCCGACTATCACGACGGGATCCCTGCCGTCGTCGACGGTGAACCGGCCGTACCCGACCATCACGATGACAGCGGGGGGAGGAACCGCACCGCTGACCTGGTCGGCGATCGGGCTCCCGGCCGGATTGTCGATCACCACGGCCGGAGTTGTCTCGGGAACGCCGACAGCCACCGGACCGTTCACGCCGACGGTCACCGTCAGGGATTCACTCGGGGCCACGAGCAGCCAGGGCTACTCCTTCACGATCAACAGTGCACCCACGATCACGACGACGACACTGCCGAACGGCGTCCAGACCGTCCCCTACAGCAGCCTGCTGGCCGCGGCGAACGGCACCCAGTCGTACGTCTGGTCGGCGATCGGCCTACCTGCGGGCCTTACCATGACCAGCGGCGGCCTGATCTCGGGGACGCCGACCGGAATCGGAACGGTCTCCATCAACGTCACACTGACCGACGCGTCCGGGGCAACCGCGAACGCAACGATTCCGATCACGATCCGCACGCAGATGGCCATCACACCGGCCTCGGCGTCACTCCCGCCGTGGACGATCAACCGGACGTACCCGGCCACGACGATCTCGGCGACGGGCGGAACCGGCACGTACTCCTGGAGTGCCACCGGACTGCCCACAGGCCTGTCGATCAACGCGAGCACTGGAGTCATTTCGGGCGTGCCGACTGCAAGCGGGACGTTCAGCAGCATCGTCGTCACCGCCGCCGACACTGCGACGCCGCCGCAGTCGAAGTCGCGAACCTACACACTCACGATCAACCCGGCGTTGGTCATCACGTCTTCGTCACCATGCGACGTGAAGAAGAGCAAGGCGTTTTCGTTCTCGCTGACGGCGACCGGCGGAACGAGCCCGCTGACATGGTCGTCGCCAGGGTTCGCCGGGTGGACGACCACTGTGTCCGCAGCAGGGGTGGTCGCCGGGAATGCGCCCGGGAGCGGAAGTGCCACGTTCAACGTCACCGTGACCGACTCGACGGGGGCCACTGCGACGCTTTCACTGACCCTCAACGTGAATAACAACGGGTCCTGCTGAGACGCGTTCGCTAGCGAACGCGACTCGGGTGAGACTGTGACAACGGCAGTGGAACAGATCAAGACGACGACCTCGCGCGAACCTTGCCCCGAGCAGTGGGCAAACGTGCGGCGGGTCGATTTGCCTCGCGCATCTCAGCTGGTACCGATCCTGGCGCTGGTGCTGGGTTGCCTGCTCACCGCGGCGTCGTTCGGTTCGTCGTGGGTGCACTTGGCGTACCGGTTGCCGCGGATGCACGCGGTCATCGACACGGCGATCGGGCTCGTCTCGCTGCTGCTCGCCTATCTGGTCTACAGCCGGGCGCAGGTGCTCGGGCGCCAACGCGACTACGTGCTGCTGTTCGCGCTCGGCTTCAGTGGCTTCGTCAACCTCTTCGCCGCGATCAC
>JBBQXR010000477.1:0-2131 GCA_038209455.1 Acidimicrobiia bacterium | reverse complement strand
GAAGCTTCGACGCGGTCACCGATCTCGCCGAGGTGATCCCTGCCACCTGGGTACCCGACCTCTTGGGCTGGCCCACCGAGGGGCGCGATCGGCTCCTCGACTGGGCCTCGGCCACGTTCGACTGCCTCGGTCCGGTCAACGACCGCACCCTTGCCGCCGGGGGCGGCCTGCTCGAGATGATGGGGTATGCGCAACAGGTTGCGGAATCGGAGTTGCCGCCGGGATCGATGGCGGCAGGAATCCTCGCCGCTGCGGCGCGGGGCGACATCGGTGCCGACGAATGCCCGATGGCGATCATCGACTACCTCGGTCCGTCGCTCGACACCACCATCGCGGCGCTCGGCAATGCCATCTGGCTCTTCGCCACCCACCCCGCGCAGTGGACGCAACTCCGACGCGACCCGGACCGGGTGAAACAGGCGTTCAACGAGGTGCTCCGACTCGAGACTCCCATCAGCGGATTCACTCGCGTGACGAACGCAGCCACCGAGATCGGCGACGTCGAACTCCCGACCGGCTCCCGCGTGCTCGTGAACTTCGCCTCGGCCAACCGCGACGAACGCCGCTGGGATGCGCCCACCACCTTCGACATCGGTCGCAACAGCGCAGGACACGTCGGCTTCGGGTTCGGCGATCACGCGTGTGTGGGGATGGGCCTCGCCCGTCTCGAAGGCGCCGCGGTCATGTCCGCGCTCGTCCAACGGATCGAACGGTTCGAACTCACCGGGCCGCCGGTGCGCAAACTCAACAACCTGATCCGGTCGTTCGCTTCACTTCCCGTCGTCGCCCACCCGGCCTGACGTCCCCATCGCGGGCGTGATCCACCGCAGGTGGGTCAGTAGAAGCCTTCGCGCCGCGCGTACCGGGCCGCGCGTTCGGTGTCGTATACCTCGGGATCGATCTGCTCACCGTTGATCACGCGCATGATCTCGCCGTTGCTCGGCATGTCAGCTTGGGTGACGAATCGCGTCGGGTCCCAGAGGTGCGAGCGCAGCATCGCCTTCGAGCATTGCGTGTACGCCTCGTCGACATCCACGAGGATGCCGAGCTTCGGCACCTTGCCTTCGACCGCGCACGGTTCGAGCAGAGCGCGGTCAGTGGTCAACGTCGCCCGGCCATTGACCCGGAACGTCTCGGTGGCCCCCGGCACGAGGAACAGAAGTCCGACGTGCGGGTTGGCGATGATGTTCCGCAGCGTGTCGGCGATGCGATTGCCCGGCCGCTCCGGGAGCAACAGCGTGGTGTCGTCGAGGATGCGGACGAACCCCGCCGGGTCACCCCGGGGGCTCAGGTCGCAGTTGCCGTCGGCGTCCGAGGTGGCGATGCACAGGAACGGTGACCGGTCGACGTACTGGCGGGTCAAGTCGTTGAGGCGGGACGTGACCTTCGAACACACGATCTCGGCCGGAGTGCCGATCAACTCCCGCAGTGCAGCTTCGGTCGTGACGAGATGCTCGGTCCGGCGTATCCCCATGACGTCAGTGTCCCAGAGCGGCTCCGGCCGGGGCGGACATTTCTCACCGCACCCGTTGCGCCGCGGCAGACTGTCGCCGTGACCGACTACGTGCCTCCCCTCGCCGACATCGATTTCGTCCTCCAGCAGTGCGGGATCGACGACATCACCGCACTCGAGCAGTTCCAGCATGTCGATGCCGAAGGCATCCGCGACATCCTCTCGGAGGCCGGCCGATTCTTCGCGCAGACGGTGGCGCCCTTGAACGTGGTCGGCGACCAGGTGGGCAGTATCCACAACGCCGACAACTCGGTGACCACTCCCCCGGGATTCGCCGAGGCGTACCACGCGTACGTCGAGGCGGGATGGGGCGCGGTGGCGGCGTCACCCGAGTACGGCGGCGGCGGGTTCCCGTTCCTCGTCGGCGTGGTGTTCGAGGAACTCATCTCCACGGCCAACCTCGCGTTCAGCATGTGTCCGCTCCTCTCCCAAGGAGCGGCGCGCCTCCTCGAGGCCCACGGTTCCGACGCGCTCAAGGCCACCTACCTCCCCCACATGATCACGGGCGAGTGGACCGGCACCATGAACCTCACCGAGCCGCACTGCGGCACGGACCTCGGCCTCCTCAAGACCAAGGCGGTGCCGAACGGCGACGGCAGCTACGCGCTGAGCGGCACC
>JBBQXR010000476.1:0-2138 GCA_038209455.1 Acidimicrobiia bacterium | reverse complement strand
CGTGGGTACACCGGTACCCGACGTCAACGTCGCGACCTGATCGTTCACCCGGTACAGGTTGACCGCAACCGAACCCGTCGCCGTGGCCGAGGGCGCGACCCGGACGAAGTATTGGCCGAGCTCGTCGACCGCAGTCGCGTCGAGGAACACGGCGCTCCCGCCGCATAGGGGCCCGGCGACCGCGACCCCGTCGGGCTTGACGAGGCTCACCTGCACGTCGCAGTTGTTGAACGTGCCCGCTGACGTCGCGACGCTGTACACGTCGCCCGGCGACCCGTTGAAGGTCAGGTCGACCTCGTTGTTGGGGCCGGCCGTAGGCACGTTGACGGCGACGGCAGCACCGTTGGGCGTAATCGGATGCGTCGTGGTCGCGCCGGCCGCGCTGTGACCCAACGCGGGGAGGAGCACTCCCGACGCAACGACAACCGTGATCGCCACTGGGGCTCGGAACGACTCGATCAACCGACGACGAAGCATCTCGTCGATTCTCGGGTCATCGCCGCGGCCCGGCAAGAGAGCAAACGACCCCTTCGCCGTAGGTATTTGTACCGAGGAGAGAGGGTCGCTTCGACGCCTCGTCTCGACCATGGGAGGACCCTTTGCGTGGCACTGAGGGTCGACGAGGTTGCGCGCACAGCGTTCAGGAACGAGCCGTACGGTCGCCGTCGCTGGGGGCGGAGCCCAAGACGTCGGGACCTGTCGGTGACGCAGGCGATCAGCACGTCGGGCGCCGAGGGTGAGGTCACCTTCACCGAGTGATCCGCACGCGGTCACGTCGAACCGCGATTCCCCGAGAACCGAACCCGCGCAGCTCGCCCCCTACAGCACGTGCGTGTCCGCGAAGTCGGGCTCAAGTGAGCTTGATGGTCATGCTTCCAGTGCTCTGCCCGCCCGGGTCGACGAGGATCTTCCACGTTCCGGCCGCGTCCAGCGTGACCGTCGACTGCGTGCAGTTCGTCACGGTGCAGGTGCCCGACACGGGCGTTCCATTGGGCCGCTGGAAGTGCACCGACCCCGACGCGATGGTCGATGCGGTCACTTTGAACCCGGCGGTCTGACCGACCGACCCCGTGAACGTGAAGTATCCGTTCTGGCCCGCGGTCGCGATCGTCAACGACGCCGCCGCGCCGCCCTGCACGATCGCCCCGCCGTCGACGTCGCTGAACGAGCTCAGCTTCACACTGATCGACCCCGTGGCCGTACCGCTCGGATCCACGATGATCTTCCACGTCCCCGTCGTGTCGAGCGTGACCGAATCCTGGAAGCAATTCGTCTGAATGCACGTCCCGCTCACACTCGTCCCGTTCGGACGCGCCAGATGGACCGAACCGTTCGAGATCGTCGATGCCGTCACCACGAACGAGACCTGCTGACCCGACGTGCCGCTGAACGTGAACGAACCGTTCTGACCCGCAGTCGCGATCGTCAACGACCTCGCGGCCCCGTTCGCCGTAAGCGCCCCGCCGTCGACGTCGCTGAACGAGCTCAGCCGCACGCTGGCCGCCCCGGTGCTCTGCGCACTCGGATCGAGCACGATGGACCAGGTCCCCGCCGTATCGAGGGCGATCGAGTCCTGGAAGCAATTCGTCTGGATGCACGTGCCGCCCACACTCGTCCCGTTCGGACGCGCCAGGTGCACCGAACCGCTCGCAATCGGCGAGGACGTCACGAGGAAGGAGACATGCTGGCCGATCGCGCCGGTGAACGTGAGCGTTCCGTTCTGGCCGGGGTCGGCGATCTTCGTCGTGACCGCGGCGCCGTTGGCCGTGATCGCGTGCGCCACATCGGCGAATTGGTAGACGGCGACCTTCACCGATCCATTGCTCGCCCCCGAGTTCGCGACGCGCAGCGTGTACGTGCCGGCACCGACATTGGTGACGGCCTCGATGAGCGCGGTCTGTCCCGCGCAACCGTTCGTACCGAGGACGGTCGTGCCGTTGGGCGCGATGATCGAGAGGTGTAGATCGCAGCCGTTGCCGAACGTTCCGGCGTTCGTGGTGGCCGAGAGCCGCTTGCCCTTGGTCCCGATGAAGCCGAAGTCAGTAGTGGTCGCCGCGTTGGCGGTGACGGTCACCGCGGCCGCGTTCGGCGTGATGCTCCTGATCGCTCCGGTGGAGGTGAGCGCCACCTTCAGGGAT
>JBBQXR010000475.1:0-2147 GCA_038209455.1 Acidimicrobiia bacterium | reverse complement strand
ACCCTGCGCGTGGCCGAACTCACCGTCGGAGGCACCGCGGCATGAGTGAGGCCCGGAACGGTGCTGACCTGCTGCGGATCGCGAACGAGGTGGTCGACGGCGCGCGCCCGGGGGAGCAGCTCGAGGCGTACGTGATCCGCTCGCGGGAGACCGAGGTGAAGGTGTTCGGCGGCGAGGTCGAGTCCCTCGCGGTGGCCGAGGTCGCCGGGATCGGCGTGCGCGTGATCGCCGATGGTCGCCAGGGCATCGCGTACGCGGGATCGCTCGACGCCGACGTGATCCTGGCCACCGTGTTCGACGCCCGGGACAACGCGTCGTACGGCGCTCCCGACGACGCCTACGGGTTGGCCCAACCGGCCGACCTCGACGGCGTGACGCCGCCGGTGCTGGATCTCTGGCGCGACGATGTCCTCTCCACCCCTACCGCCGACAAGGTGGCGATGGCGATCGCCACCGACCGCGCGGTCATGGCCGCCGACTCGCGGGTGCGCAGCGTCGAGTCGACCGACTACGGCGACGCGGCGCTCGAGATGGCGATGGTCGCCTCCACCGGCGTCTCCGCGACCTTGGCCCGGACGATGGCGTCGGTCTCGACGGCCGCGATGGCCGGCGACCGGGACGCGACCCAGACCGGGTACGGATTCGACGCCGGACGCGGGTTCGGCGATCTCGACATCGAGCACGCCGCTGCGATGGCCGCCGAGCGGTCGACGCGCCTCCTCGGTGCCGCGCAGCCGAAGACGGCGCGGCTCCCGGTGATCTTCGACCCGCTGGTGACCGCGTCGATCCTCTCGCTCATCGGCGCCGCACTCAACGGCGAGGCGGTGCTGAAGGGTCGGTCGATGTTCGCCGACCGCATGGGGGAGATGGTGGGCGCGCCGACCGTCGACATCGTCGACGACCCGACCGAACCGGCCGCGTTCGGCGCGAGCCCCTTCGACGGCGAGGGCATCCCGACGCGGGCCACCACGCTCGTGCGTGAGGGGCGGCTCGTCGGATTCCTCCACAACCTCTACACGGCCCGCCGCGGTGGGATCGCGACGACCGGTTCGGCGGTGCGCGGGTACGCGTCCACGCCCGGTGTGGGTGCGCGGGCGCTGCATTTCCGGCCCGGCACGAAAACGCCGGCCGAGATCATGCACTCGGTGCCTGAGGCGCTCTACGTGCAGTCGGTGTCAGGCCTGCACTCGGGAACCAATACGACGAGCGGCGACTTCTCCGTCGGGGCCGAAGGGCTGATGGTGCGCAACGGTCAGCTGGCCGAACCCGTCCGCGAGGTGACGGTGGCGTCGACCCTCCAGCGGATGCTGCTCGACGTCGTGGAGATCGGCTCCGACCTCACGTGGCTGCCCGGCGGTACCGCGGGTCTGACCCTGCTCGTGGCCGACATGACCATGGCCGGCGCCTGACGGTCAGACGCCGCGACGGGTGAGGATCGCGTCGAGTTCGGCGACGGCGACGAACGGGTCCTCACCCACCTGCACCGTTTCGATGCCGAGGGCGCGTGCGGCGGCCACGTTGTCGGCGTTGTCGTCGAGGAAGACGCACGCCTCCGGCGGCGCGCCGATGCGCTCGCAGGTGAGCCGGTAGATGTCGGGGTTCGGCTTGCGCATCCGCACGTCGGAGGAGTCGACGACGACCTCGAACAACTCGTCGACCGGGAACGTGGCGCGCCAGTGGTCGCCCCACTCGGCCACGTTGTTGGTGAGCAGGGCAATGGCGGTGCCATCGGCCTTGAGCGCGCGGGCCTTGTGGACGATCGGCCAGTGGACACCGACCGGCATGTCGGCCATGAACTGAAGGTAGGCCTGCATGTCGATCTCCTGGCCCAGCACCTCCGGAGCGCGCGCCTGCACGCCCTCGAACCACTCGGCGAGGGTGAGCTCACCGACCTCGAGCCGGTGCCAGTCGTGGGTCACCGACTCGGTCGGCACCTCACGCTCGGTCGTGAAGATCGCGCCCTCGACGCCGACGTACGCCTTGTCGCCGAAGAGGAGCTCGAGGACCGAACCGGCGGGGTAGCCCATGCGGGACTCGAAGTCGCCGATCCCGCGGAAGAGCGGGCTGGAGAACACGCCGCCGTAGTCGAAGATGACAGCTTGGATCTTGGGCTCGGGCACGGGCCGGATGGTAGCGGAGCCTCGTCA
>JBBQXR010000474.1:0-2151 GCA_038209455.1 Acidimicrobiia bacterium | reverse complement strand
GGATGCCGTCGCCGGTCTCGCATCGGCGCCCGATCGTGGTGCTCGCCACCGCGTCGAGCCGGTCGATCGCGCAGGAATCGGGAGAGCTGCGGGCCGATTACCTCGGGCCGACCGGAATCCAGACCGTGATGCAGGTCGCTCTCGGCGAGGCCGGGATCCCGACCGTCGGCCTCTGGGCCCAGGTGCCGCATTACGTGGCGGGGACGCCGTCGCCACCGGCGATCCGAGCGTTGCTCGAACGGCTCCGGGAACTCACGCGCATCCAAGTGGACACCCACGGCCTCGACGACCAGACCGCCGAGTACAACGAGCAGGTCGAAACCGGTCTCGCCGAACGCCCCGACGTCGCGGCGCTCGTCCGCCAGATCGAAGAGGCGAGCGGTCCAGAGGATCTCCCCTCCGGCGACGACCTCGCCCGCGAGATCGAGCAGTTCCTCCGCGACGAGAACTAGGACCGGATCAGGGAATGCCGACGACCTCCACGGGGAGTGGCGTCGGCGTGTTGCCCACGGCAGCGACGCCGTTGCCGAGCGCGCCGTAGTCGTTGCGACCCCAGCACGACAGGAACCCGCCGGTCAGCAGAGCGCAGCCGTGTGCCGAGCCCGTGGCGAGCTGCGTCGCCGACACGCCGACGACTGCTGCAGGGGTGTTCGAGGCGGCGGTATCGCCGCGTCCGAGCTCGCCGTATCCGTTCGATCCCCAACAGTCGGCGGCACCAACCGACGTGAGGGCACAGGTGAACTCGGTGCCGGCCGAGATCTGGGTTGCGTCATTCACGCCGACGACATCGACGGCGACCGCGCTGTCGGTGTTCGACTCGTTCCCCAACTCCCCGACGCTGTTCAGACCCCAGCACTTGACGCCGCCGGTCGCGATCAGGGCACAGGTGTGTCCGTAGCCGCCGGTGATCTGGGTCGCGTCCGTGACGCCGAGCACGTCGACGGCAACGTTGCTGCTCGTCGTCGTGCCCCGACCCAACTGTCCGTTCGTGCCCTGACCCCAGCACTTGACCGCGCCGCCGGCAACGATCGCGCAGGACGAGTTCATGCCGACGCCGACGTGGATCGCACCGGAGATGCCGGGCACGGTGACCGCGTCACTGCGGAACGTGTTTGACCCGATTCCGATCTGGCCGTAGCCGTTGTGGCCCCAGCACGTGACCGTGCCGTCGTCGATGAGTGCACACGTGTGGGCCTCGCCCGCGCTGATCTCGACCGCACCGGACACGCCGAGCACGTCGACCGCCGCGGATCGGTTGACCGTCGTCCCGTCGCCGAGCGCGCCGAACCCGTTGTATCCCCAGCACTTGACGGTGCCGCCGGTGATCAGCGCGCAAGAGTGGTAGTAGCCCAATGCGAGTTGCGTGACACCGGCAACGCCCACGACGTTGTTGGGTGTGGGCGTCGCATCGACCGGCCCGGACGTCGAGCCGTTGCCGAGTTGGCCGTAGAAGTTCCCTCCCCAGCACTTGACCGTGCCACCCGAGATGAGCGCGCACGTATGCAGTCCGCCGCCGGCGACCTGGAT
Source organism: Acidimicrobiia bacterium (assembly GCA_038209455.1). GTDB lineage: Bacteria > Actinomycetota > Acidimicrobiia > IMCC26256 > JAENVU01 > JAENVU01. The sequence goes on along the minus strand of JBBQXR010000474.1, from coordinate 624 downwards.
CGCGGGGTGGCCGATGTCGTCGTTGACGATGGTGCCGACGCCATGGGCCGCGGTGATCAACCCGTTTCCAGGATTCGTCAGATTGACGAAGAACGTCTCATCGAGTTCGAAGGCGGTGTCGCCAGAGACTGCGACCACGACATTCTTGATGGTCTGGCCCGGCGCAAAGGTCAAGCTCGCGAGGACGGGGAGGTAGTCGGTCGAGTGGGCGGTGCCGTCGGCGGTGGACACGTCGACGCTCACCGGCAGCGTGGTCTTGGCTGACAACTTGACGGTGAACGTGAAGTTCTTCGTGCCCGAGTTCCCCTCGGTGAGTGAGCGATTCGTGACCGAGATGCCGACGAGTGGTGTTGCCGGGATCGGGTCGGACGGCGAGCCTGTACCTACTGCGCTCGTCGCCGTCAGCGTGAACGAGTACTCGAGGTTCGGAGTCAGTCCCGGCACGGTCAGCGAGGTGCCCGGCGGCGCGCCGATGACCGTCTTGGTCACGGTCTGGATCGTGAGGTCGGGCCGGGTCGCGGTCGCCTTGACGGTGTACTTCGTGATGGTGCTGTCGCTTGCGGGTGCCTGCCACCCGATCGTGACGGCGTTCGCCCCGGCGACGGCGCTCGTGATCGTCGGCGC
>JBBQXR010000473.1:0-2152 GCA_038209455.1 Acidimicrobiia bacterium | reverse complement strand
GGGGAGGGGGCACTCACCATTCCCGACGCGTTGGTCCGCACCGACGAGTACCTCACGCACCAGGTGTTCCACCGCTACCGGTCCGAGACCGAGATGCTGCGCTATCTGCGCCGGCTCGCCGATCGCGACCTCGCGCTCGATCGCACGATGATCCCGCTCGGTTCGTGCACGATGAAGCTGAACGCAACGACCGAGATGGAGCCGATCACCTGGCCCGAGTTCGGGGGACTCCACCCGTACGCGCCGATCACCCAGGCTGCGGGGTACACCGAGATGGTCGACGATCTCGAGCGTTGGTTGTGTGAGATCACCGGGTACGACGCGGTGTCGTTGCAGCCGAACGCCGGCTCGCAGGGCGAACTCGCCGGTCTGCTCGCGATCCGTTCGTACCACCGGAGTCGCGGGGAGAGTGGGCGCGAGGTGTGTCTCATCCCGGCCTCTGCGCACGGGACCAATGCGGCCAGCGCGGTGATGGCCGGCATGCGCGTGGTCGTCGTCGCCACCGACGGCGACGGCAACATCGATCTCGCCGACCTCAAGGAGAAGGCCACCGCCAACGCCGACGTGCTCGGCGCGTTGATGGTGACCTACCCGTCGACCCACGGCGTGTTCGAGACGTCGATCGGTCAGGTCTGCGACCTCATCCACGAATGTGGCGGCCAGGTGTACGTGGACGGCGCGAACCTCAATGCGCTCGTCGGGCTCGCGGCACCGGGCGAGTTCGGCGCCGATGTTTCTCACCTCAACCTGCACAAGACGTTCTGCATCCCACACGGTGGTGGCGGGCCCGGGGTCGGTCCGGTCGCAGTGAAGGCGCACCTCGCCGCGTACCTCCCCGGGCATCCGCTCGACCCCGATGCCGTCGTTCCCGCCGTGGCCGCCGCACCGTTCGGTTCGGCCGGGATCTTGCCGATCCCATGGGCGTACGTGGCGATGATGGGCGCCGAAGGGCTGCGCCGGGCCACGCAGGTGGCGATCCTCTCGGCGAACTACCTCGCACAACGCTTGTCGCCACACTTTCCGGTGCTCTACACCGGGCCTGGGGGACTGGTCGCGCACGAGTGCATCCTCGACCTCCGGCCCTTGACCGACGGCACCGGGGTGACCGCGGAAGATGTGGCGAAGCGCCTCATCGACTACGGCTTCCACGCGCCGACGCTGAGCTTCCCGGTCGCGGGCACGCTCATGGTGGAGCCGACCGAATCGGAGGCGCTCGAAGAACTCGATCGGTTCTGCGAGGCGATGATCGCCATCCGCGAGGAGATCGCGCGCATCGAACGGGGGGAGTGGACGCACGACGCGAGCCCGCTGGCCGCCGCCCCGCACACGGCCGAGGACGTTGCCACCGACGCCTGGCACCACGAGTACTCCCGGGACCTGGCCGCGTACCCGCTCGCATCCCTACGCGGGGCCAAGTACTGGCCGCCGGTGAGTCGGATCGACGGCGTGTACGGCGATCGCAACGTGATCTGCTCGTGCGCGTCGGTTTCGGACTATGCCGAGTCGTAGGCTCCAGGTATGACGACGCGGGTCCGCACCCGAGAATGGTCGAGCACCGACTACTACGGCGTGCTCGGAGTGGGCTCGACCGCGACGTCGGCCCAGATCGATGCGCGGTACCGCGAGTTGGCCAAAGCGCTCCACCCGGACCGCAACGCCGACCTGCTCGACCAGGAGCGCTTCAAGCAGATCAGCGCCGCGTATTCGGCGCTCAAGGACCGCAACACTCGGGCCGCCTACGACGAGTTCCGGGTCCGGGTCGACGCCGGGACGCTCTACGAGCCCACGACGACCCAGGCGCCACGCCGCCCGGAGCCCGTCGACCACCTGGCGCCGCCGCGGCGTCCGCGTCGTCGGGCACCCATGGCACCCTGGCTGCGTCAGACGATCGCGATCGTGCTCGTGGTCATGGGGCTCGCCGCTGGTATCTGGGCGGCGTTCGGCGAGCTGCCGGCACCGACCAACGCCGATACGCCGATCGCGGTCCAGATCACGCTGGCGATCGTGGCGCTCAAGTTCCTGGCCTGCGGCGTCGCCGTCGCCTGGTACCCGCAGCTCCGGGCCCGCTGGCACCACTGACCACACTCTGGCGTCGGACAACCCCCGTGAGGGTGGCTGAGTGACGCCGAAATGCAGGGGAGGGTGATCGAAA
>JBBQXR010000472.1:0-2168 GCA_038209455.1 Acidimicrobiia bacterium | reverse complement strand
GTCGTGCTTCTTCGCAGCGTCTGTGGCTTTCGAGTCGGCCGTCAGCGGCGCTGCACCGTTTGCGGTGCGGAGCGCGTTCAGGGCGACGAGTGCGTCGGACTCGGCGTGCTTGTCCTCGCCGCCGCAGTCACCGCCGCCTCCTCCACCACCGCCGCCACCGGTTCCGTTCCCAAAGATGCCGGGACCGGCCGTCTGCGTGGCGATCGACGTGTGATCGCACGACCGCGTGTTGTTCTGGGCATCGGTCGCGCACCGCGTCGGATGCGACGGGTTCGTGACGCGCTGGTTGTACTGGTCTCGCTGATCGTCGCTGTAGACGATCGAGGCCAGCCCCGTCGTGGGACGCGCCGCGACGCCGAAGTCGTCGTAGAGGTCACGGTTCCCTGAACATGCGACTCCGCTCTCGCACACGCCTCCGTAGTGGATGATCGGGGTCGCCCGCACCTGGGACCACGCGCCCGGGTTCGAGATCGCGTTCAGGTTCTGGTCGAAGAAGGCGTACCAGGCCGCGGACGCCGGGTAGTTGTCCGGGTGCTCCGGCCCGTAGTACGGGCTGCCGTAGTAGACGAGGTCGACCTTGCCGGGGGCGCCGGCGACGCTCCACGGCATGATCGCCGTGTTCGCCGGCGCCCGGCTGATCCGGATCGGCGCTCCGTTCGGGCCGCCCGGCTGCCACGTGACGCCGTGGTCGGTCGAGTACTTGTAATAGACGTAGTGGTCGTCGCTGAAGAAGGCGTACACGTTCCCAGCTTGGTCGACCGAGACGTTCGGGAACTGGTGTCCGTAGTTGACCGTGATGTCGGGGTTGAGATAGACCGTGTGATCGACGAAGTTCCTGCCGCCGTCCGTCGAGACGCCCATCAGCACCTGATGGTTGCCACAGGTGCCGAGGTTGACGCAGGCGGCCTCGGGCGCACTGCCGATCGCGCTGAAGATCTGGTAGACGATGTCGCCGTTGCGGCTGGTGTCGGTCGTGTTGCTGTTCTGGTCGATCGCGAGGTTGCCGATCAGGTTGTCGCCGATCGCGTACGCATGGCCGGCGTCGATCGCGAGCCCGAGTTGCGTAAACGTCGTCCCGGCGTCGTAGCTGCAGTTGACCGGGATGTTCTGCGGGCCGTCGTGGTAGGAGATGCAGACCTTGTTCCGGCCGTCTGCCGCGATCCACTCGCGATCGTCGCCGGGGCTCGACGCCGACGTTGGATTCAGCTTCCACGTGTGGCCCCCATCGAGCGAGGTGCTGACGTCGATGTTCGCGAGCTCGAGGCTCGCCACGTAGACGTTGTAGATCCCGAACGAGTTCTTGACCGTCGCCGTCGCGAGGTCGGTGTCGCCGCCCGCCGGCGAGACGTTCCTGTTCGCAGCGTTCGAAAGGATGTTCGGCGACGGTAGGTGGACGTAGTGCCGCCCGCCGTCGACCGACTTCCAGGCCTCCGTTCCGCCGGAGAGTCCGTTCTCCGACGAGGCGAAGAAGTTGCCGAAGTTGTCGGCACGGATCTGCGGCTCGGATGCCTGGTTGTTGCAGGGGCTGTTGGGGTCCGGGCACTCCTCGGATGGAAGGTCGCCGAGTTGGAAGTTCACGAACGAGTAACCGCCGTCGCTCACAGTCTGTGTCGTTCCGTCGGCCGCGAGAACCAGCGCCGGCACGGCCACTGCCGTGAGCGCCACGGCTGCAAGTAAGAACCATCTCCGCACAGTTCGTCCTCCTCTTCAGGCCCAAGGGGCTGTTTTTGCTGCTCATTGAGACTCCGCGACGGCGAAAAACTTGTACGCAAACGAGGAGCGGCCACCCCTTTGAGGGCGGCCGCTCAGCTCTCGACTTGGATCTGTTAGCCGACGAGGTCGGCTATCAGCCAGGTGACGCCGTCGGCGACGACGACGGCGATGCCGATCCGGTTGAAGCGCGGGTCGAGCAGGATCGCGCGTGTTTCCGGGTTGGCGGTGAGGCTCTTGGCGAGCGCAGTCGGGCTGTTGCCGACGGCGTTCACCTCGTCGGCGACGGTGAAGGAGACGCCGGCTGCCGTTAGCCTGTCCTTGGGCAGGGAGCCGTCGGAGCCGCGCTTGTCGGGGTTGCCGTGCTCCTTGTTGTCGCAGTCGTGCTTCTTCGCAGCGTCTGTGGCTTTCGAGTCGGCCGTCAGCGGCGCTGCACCGTTTGCGGTGCGGAGCGCGTT
>JBBQXR010000471.1:0-2187 GCA_038209455.1 Acidimicrobiia bacterium | reverse complement strand
GACGTCGGCGAGCGTGTCGACCGAGACGCCGCACTTCCCGACCTCACCGAGCGAGATCGGATCGTCGGAGTCCTTGCCCATCAAGGTCGGAAGATCGAACGCCGTGGAAAGACCATCGCCACCCGCTGCGAGCAACTCCTTGAAGCGATGGTTGGTGTCGACCGGTGTACCGAACCCGGCGAACATCCGCATCGTCCACAACTTCGAGCGGTACATCTCCGAGTAAGGGCCGCGCGTGTACGGCCACTCGCCGGGGCGTTCCGCATCCTCCGGCCCGTACACCGGATCCACCTCGACGCCCGAGTACGTGGAGAAGTCCCGTTCCGACATCCGATCAGTCTCCCACGTGACGGATGCGTGCCACCGCAGCGCTCACCCGAGGCCGAGCATCTCGCTGATGCCGTGGCGGTGGCCGGCGGTGTACCCGCCGTCGACGGGGAGGGCGACGCCACTCACGAACGACGCATCGGACGAGCAGAGGAACAACGCCGCCGACGCGATCTCCTCGGCGCGACCGAGGCGGCCGAGCTGATGCGCGGCGGTGATGTCACCGAGGATGTCGTCCATTCCGTCCATCGCGAACACGCCCTGGAGCATCGGGGTGTCGATGAACCCCGGGCAGACGGCGTTGACCCGGATCCCGGCGCGGCCGTAGTCGATCGCCATGTTCTTGGTCAGGATCACGACGCCACCCTTCGCCGCGTTGTAGGTGGAGCCACCCTCGGTCCCGGCCAGGCCTTCGACGCTCGCGATGTTGACGATGGCGCCACGCTCGCCGTCGACCGGATCCTGGGCGAGCATCGCCGCGACGGCATGCTTACCCACGAGGAACGTGCCCTTGAGGTTGATGTCGACCACTCGATCCCACTCCTCGGCCGATACCAGGTGCACCGGGCCACCGCCCGCCACCCCTGCGGCGTGCACCACCGCGTCGAGCCGTCCGTGGTCACGGATCACCGCGGCGACCGCCGCTTCGATGGCCGACTCGTCGCGCACGTCGAGATCGACCTCGCTGCCCGCGAGGTCCCAGCCGATCACCGTCGCGCCCTCGGCCCGGAAGCGCGCCGCGACCGCGAGTCCGATGCCCGACGCGGCGCCCGTCACCACTGCGACCTTGCCGTCGATCCGTCCCACTGAGGCCTCCTGACCGTTGACGAGAACGCGTTACTGTCCCGGGATTCCGACCCCCCGTCAAATCATCGGGAGCCAGAGATGACGATGGATTTCGCGTTGTTCTACGAGATCCCGGTGCCCCGGCCGTGGGGTCCGGACAGTGATCACGTCGCGTACAAGAACACCATCGCCCAGGCAGTCCACGGGGAGCAGGCCGGGTTCAGTTCGTTCTGGACCGTCGAGCACCACTTCCTCGACGAGTACTCCCATTGCTCCGCGCCCGACGCGCTCTACGGCGCGATCGCGGCCCAGACGACCACGATGCGCATCGGCCACGGCGTGCGCCTGCTGCCCTACCCCTACAACCACCCGGTCCGCGCCGCCGAGGCCGCCGCGGTCGTCGATCTGGTCTCCGACGGTCGGCTCGAGTTCGGGACGGGACGTTCGTCGACGCGTGCCGAACTCGAGGGATTCGGCGCCGACCCCGCCCTCACCCGCTCGCAGTGGGAAGAGGGGCTGCGTCTCGTCGTCGACGCGTGGACCAACGACACGTTCGAGGCGGACGGGCCCACGTGGAAGGTCCCGCCACGTCGACTCCATCCGAAGCCGTTGCAGTCGCCGCACCCGCCGCTCTGGGTGGCGTCCACCAACCCCGACAGCCACGCCATCGCCGGCGAGTTCGGGCTCGGGCTGCTGAGCTTCACGATCGGCGTCCCCCCGAAGAACTCGGCGAGCGGATCAAGATCTACCGCGAGGCACAAACGCGCGTCAGCAACCCGATCGGCAAGTTCATCAACAACCGGGCCGCGACGTTCACGATGGTCCACTGCGCCGACACCGACGAGCAGGCCTTCGCCGAGGCCGCCGAATCGTTCGAGTGGTACGTGCGGACCGCGCTGTGGCACATCGGGACGGTTGCGGAATGGCAGGCAGGCAAACCCCTCGGGACCTACGACTACGCGGCAGCGATCAACGACCTCGACCTCACCCTCCTCACCTTCGATTACCTCCAGTCGTCGGGGGCCTGCATCGTGGGTGGACCGGAACGCTGCCTCGAAGTCGCCCGCCGCTACG
>JBBQXR010000470.1:0-2194 GCA_038209455.1 Acidimicrobiia bacterium | reverse complement strand
GGGCCACGAGCAGCCGGCTCAACTCAGCTGCCGCGTTCAGTGCCGGATCAGTGACCGCGGCACCGGACCCACCGGGTCCAGCGAATCCGTCGTTGACGGTCAGCGCTCCGACGGGTCCGATCGCGGCCCGGGCGCCCGGGGTCCAGCCCGCCAGGAACCGGGTGCGGTCGTAGCGGCCGTCGACTCCGACCACGCCGCCCGGCACCGTGCGCACCCCGGCGTCGTGAATCCGGTCGGCCAGGGTCGCCAGCGGAGTGGATGCCAGGCCCTTGGTCTCGGGATTGCGCTGGTCGAGCGCGATCCGTTCGGGGGTGGCCAGGAGTGGATCGCCGGCCCCAACCAGATACAGGTGCTCGACGGTGCCGTTGGCGGGAGCGGTGGAGCCTTGCACGGCGGTGGTGAAGTGAAAGTTGCGACCGAGGCGCGCAATGGCGGCGGTCCCCGTCAACAGTTTCTGCGTGCTTGCCGGGGTGCGCGGGGTGTCGGCATTGCTCGTCGCGACCGTGCCGACCGGATCGGTGACGATGAAGCAGGCCTGGTTGCCTCCGGCCTGCGCCAACAGTTTGGCCTGGAGGTGTTGCGCGCCGACCGCATCGACCACGGGTTGCGGAGTGCGCCGTACCGACCAGAGTGGTGTGCCGAGACGAGCGGCGGCAGTCGTATTCGGAGCACCTGCCGGTCGGCGGAGCGCCGCGACGATCGCGAACGCCGAGGCAGCCACGAGGACGACGACGAGCGCGCGCCGTAGCCAGGCGCCGCGCGTCCGACGCGACCGATGACTAGGTGAGGTCACGCCGGGCGAGGAACTGCGAATACCGATAGAGGTGACCGAGCGCGGTCACCGCCCGGTTCGAGGACGCGTAACAGAGCCGGCCCGATTCCCGAACTGCACGCGGCCCGGCGTTGTCGGGAAAAGCGATCGCGAGTTCGGTGGCGGTCAGGATCGGCTTCCCGGTCGAGTCGCTGATCGCGGCCGCCGCCTGGGCGAACCGTGCGTCCTGGCGCTCGTGGTAGTCGACGATGCGTTCGAGGCCGTCGCCCGGGTAGAAACGGCCCTCGCGCATGAGTCGGGCCTGGTTGCTCTGGATCCCGAGTCCGAGGTACACGACCGCGTCGACTTCGGGGTGGCCCGCGACCATCGCCATGACATCGGGGCTGGTGTCGCGGGTCTCGCCTCCGGCGAGATCGATCGGGTTGTTGCGACTCCAGCGGGGCGGGAGCTTGGTGTCGATTTCGGCGCGCAGGTCGTCGGGCATCGGTGCGAGGACGAGGTCGCGGCTCGCGGTGATCGCGTCGGCCGTCACCACGCCCCAACCGCCGGCAGTCGTCATCACCGCCACGTTGGGACCCTTGGGGAGCGGCTGCGTGGCGAAGGTCGCGGCGGCTTCGAAGGCCTCTTCGACGGTGGCGGCGCGGGTCGCCCCCGCCTGGCGACACATGCCGTCGAAGACCCGATCGTCGCTTGCGAGTGCGCCGGTGTGGCTCGCGGCCGCGCGCTGACCGCCGGCCGTGGCGCCGCCCTTGAGCAGGACGAGTGGCATCCGTGGTGTGACCCCGCGGATGCGGTCGTAGAAACCGCGGCCGTCGGCGATGCCCTCCACGTACGCGAGGCCGACAGAAGTCTCCGGGTCGTCCGCGTAGTACTCGAGGTAATCGGGCACCGTGATCATCGCGGCGTTACCGGCACTCACGGCACGGCTGATGCCGATGCCCGCGAGCACTGAGTAGTTGAGAAAGCTCGAGACGAAGTTCCCGCTCTGGCTGGCGACGCCGATCCGCCCGGCCGGCGGGTACGGGGCGACGATCTGCGCGCACAGGTTCGACGGAGTACTCACCACGCCCTGACCGTTCGGCCCCGCGAGCAGGATGCCGAGTTCCTCGGCAAGCGCGACGAGTTCGCGTTCTGCCGTGCGGCCCTCGTCCCCCGCTTCGCCGTAGCCGGCGCTGGTGATGAAGGCGGCCTTCACGCCGCGCCGCGCGCAGGCGCGCAACAGGTCGGGGTTCGCCGCGGCCGGGGTGCAGACGAAGACGAGATCGAGCGGCGCGTCGGTCGGGAGGTCGTCGATGCTCGGGACGGTGTCGATCCCGAGGATCGTCCCGCCGTCGCGGTTGGTTGCGTAGACCTTGCCCGCGTAACCCTGACTCAGAATGTTGTGCAGGGTGACGAAACCGAACTTGCCCGGGTGACTCGACG
>JBBQXR010000469.1:0-2195 GCA_038209455.1 Acidimicrobiia bacterium | reverse complement strand
CGCTCGTCGACACCGATCGGCTCCGGAACCTGCACGGCTTCGCTTCCCGGTGAGAGGTGCAGCGGGGCCTTGCGGACTCCGGCGAAGAGGCGGGCGTTGCGGTTGGCGCCCGCGAGGTCGTCGCGCGTCTCCGCGGTGCAGTGGAAGACCGGCACGCCCAACTCCCGCGCCCGTGCTGCGAGCGCAGCACAGTGACCGATGAGATCGACCGCGGCCCCGGCGGCCGCGAGCTCCGGCAGGACCGACGGCTCCCCGACCACGCCGTTCTGCACTTCCTGGAGCACCAGCGCGGTGTGGCCCGGCTCGACGAGGGCAGCGAGGTCCATCACTCCTCCGCGAACTGGAGCTCGGCGTCGTCCATCAGGACCGCTTTCACGACCTTGCCCGTAGCGTTCCGGGGCAACGGTTCGGCGCGGACCTCCCAGAGCGACGGCACCTTGTAATACGCCAGCGTCTCACCGCAGAACGCAGCGAGCTCGACGGGGTCGAGGGTCGCGCCCGGCATCGGCACCACGACCGCCTTCACCTCGTGACCGAGCGACTCGTGGTCCGAAGGGATGACCGCGACCTCCGCCACGTCCGGGTGCGCTTCGAGCCGGTTCTCGATCTCGATCGGGTAGATGTTCTCGCCGCCGCGCAGGATCAGGTCGCGCTTGCGGGTGGCGAGGTAGAGCCGTCCGCCGTCCATCCGCCCGATGTCGCCGGTGCGCAGCCACCCGCCGGGCAGGATCGTCGCCGCGGTCTCCTCGGGTCGGCGCCAGTAGCCGGGCATCACCATCGGACCGCGCAGGAAGATCTCGCCGTCCTCACCCTCGGGCGCGACGTTGCTGTCCTCGTCCCGGATCTCGATCTGCACGGTGGGAAGCGGCCGACCGGCCGCCTCGGGGAACGCGACGAGTTCCTCGCCCGCGTTGACGGTGGCCAGCGCGGCGCACTCGGTCTGGCCGTAACCGACGCCCATCGCACCCTTCAGGTTCGGGATCGCGACCCGCGCCTGCTCGAGGAGGGCCGGAGAGAACGCCGATCCCCCACCTCCGCCGTTGCGCAATCCGGAAAGGTCGTAGTCGCCGAGGTTCGGATGGTTGATCACTCGGTGCAGCATCGTCACCGTGTACGACCAGCCCGTGATGTCCTCGGATTCGATCAGGCTCATGACCAACTCGGGATCGAACCGGCCCATGGTCCACACCGAGCGGATCCCGCTCATCATGAATGCGACCGCACCCATGTGGAGACCGGACACGTGGAAGAGGGGGTAGGTCACGAGCTGACAGACGGGCTTGGCATCGGACGGACCCGGACGACTCATCGCGATGCGCGCACCGTGGAAGAAGCTGATCCCGATCGCCGCGATCACGTTGCGGTGGGTGTTGACCGCGCCCTTAGGTCGTCCGGTGGTGCCGCTCGTGTAGAGGATGAGCGCGGGATCGTCCTCGTCGATGGGCTCACTCGGGAGCGGCACGTCGGGATACGCGTGCCAGATCCGGTCGAAGTCGTCCTCGATCACGATCGTCGGAACGCCCGGATCCTCACCGCCGAGCCGGTCGAGGCGCTTCCGGTCGGCCACCAGGACCTTCGGATCGGCGTCGGCCAACCCGTACCGGATCTCGTCGCCGACCCACCATCCGTTCAGGCCGACGGCGATCGCACCGAGGCTGACCGCGGCCCAGAACGTGACGATCCACTCCGGACAGTTCGCGGCGAGGATCGCGACCCGATCGCCCTTCCCGACGCCGTACTCCGTGGCGAGCACGTGGGCGACCGACGCGACCGCGCGCCGATGTTCCGCGTGGGTGACGACGCGACGCGTGTCCTGGTCGGCGAAGATCACGTACTCGCGATCGCCGAACGCCTCCGACGCTTCGAGCGCGGCGCGCAGCGACCGCAGCCGACCGGTGAGCACCTCGAGCGGAGCGCCGTCGTGCTCCTCGATGCCGACTTCGAAGAAGCCACCCGGCGCGGTGAGTTGCGCCTCGATGGCGGCCATGCCTTCCGGAATTCCTTCTGCATCCATGAGGCGGCGAGGCTAGCGAGAGACACGGTTCACCTTGGCCGAATCTTGAGCGACCCGACTCGCTTCGGGTGTCCCGATGGTGCACAATGTACGGGCCCCCGGGAGCAGGCTGCGGGCCTCCCTGCCCGGCCCGCCGGCCGCCCCGGGGGCACTTTTTTCGTCGAAGATCCAGCCTGCACGC
>JBBQXR010000468.1:0-2205 GCA_038209455.1 Acidimicrobiia bacterium | reverse complement strand
CGTTGTGCGAGGCGACCTGCGGGTTGGAGCTCCATCTCGAGGACGACGAGCTCACCCTGGTGCGCGGGGACAAGGACGACGTCTTCAGTGCAGGGTTCCTCTGTCCGAAGGGCACGGCGCTCAAGCAACTCGACGCCGATCCGAACCGGATCCGCACTCCGCAGATCCGGCGCGGCGACACCTGGCACGACGCCACGTGGGACGAAGCGTTCGCCGAGATCGAAGCGCGTCTGCTGCCGATCATCGAGCGCGACGGCCGTGACGCGGTCGGGCTCTATCTCGGCAATCCGACGGCGCACAACCTGTCGGCGACCATCTACAACCGGGTGCTGATCCAGAGTCTCGGTACCACCAACGTGTTCAGCGCGAGCACCGTCGACCAGATGCCGAAGCAGATCAGTGCCGGCCTGATGTTCGGCGGGGGATTGTCGGTACCGATCGCCGACGTCGACCGCATGGACTACATGGTCATCATGGGCGCGAACCCGTACGCGTCCAACGGAAGTCTCATGACCGCGCCCGACTTCCCGGGCCGGCTCGAGGCACTCCAGGCGCGTGGCGGCACGGTGATCGTGATCGACCCCCGTCGTTCGCAGACGGCCGAGAAGTCCGATGAGCATCTCTTCATTCGGCCCGGCACCGACGCGCACTTCCTCTTCGGTGTGGTCAACGTGCTGCTGGCCGAGGGTCTGGTGCGACTCGGTCATGTGGAACCGTTCGTGGAGCGGATCGAGGAGATCGAGCGCCTCGCTCCCCAGTTCACCCCCGAGGCCGTGGCGCCGGTGTGTGGCATCGACGCCGAGACCATCCGTCGCGTCGCACGCGAGTTGGCGACGACCGAACGCGCTGGGGTCTACGCCCGCATCGGAACGTGCACCCAGGAGTTCGGCACCGTCACCTCGTGGCTGGTCGACGTGGTGAACATTCTCGCCGGGAACTTCGACCGGGAAGGCGGGATGATGTTTCCGCTGCCGGCCACCGGCGGGGCAACGTCGGGCAACAAGGGCGGCAAGGGTCGCGGCATCCGACTCGGTCGGCGTACCAGCCGGGTCAAGCAGATGCCCGAGGCGTTCGGCGAGTTCCCCGTCGCCACGCTGGCGGACGAGATCGAGACGCCCGGCGCGGGACAGATCAAGGCGCTCATCACCGTTGCTGGTAATCCGGTGGTCTCCACTCCCGATGCCCGCCGCCTGGACCGCGCGTTCAGTTCGCTCGAGTTCATGGTCTCGGTCGACATCTACCGCAACGAGACCACGAAGCACGCCGACGTGATCCTGCCGGCGCCGCGTGTGCTCACCAAGAGCCACTACGACATCGCGTTCTACTCACTCTCGGTGCGCAACATCGCCAACTTCTCGCCGCCGATCATCGATCTTCAGGGTGCCGAGGCGCCGGAGTGGGAGACCATGCTGCGGTTGTCGGCGCTGCTCGCAGGGCAGGGCTCCTCGCTCGAGGCCGCTGCGACCCTCGACGACTTCGCGCTCGCGACCGTCGTGCAGAAAGGCGCGACGCGCAGTGGTTCACCGATCGAGGGCCGTGACACCGGTGAACTCATCGAGGAACTGTCGGTGAAGGGCCGTCGCGGTCCCGAGCGAATCCTCGACTTCATGCTGCGCACCGGTCCCTACGGCGACCAGTTCGGCGCCGCGGGTCACGAGGGCGGGTTGTCGCTCTCGGTTCTCGAAGCGAACCCGCACGGTGTGGACCTCGGTCCGTTGCAGCCCCGGCTGCCCGACGCGCTGGCGATGCCGAACGGCCTCATCGATCTGGCGCCCGACGCGATCGTCGCCGACGTGGAAGCGCGGCTCGTCCCGTCCCTCGACCGGGGTACCAATGGCGAGATGGTGCTGGTGGGTCGACGCGATCTCCGGTCGAACAACTCGTGGATGCACAACATCAAGGTGTTGGTGAAGGGCAAGCCCCGGTGCACGCTGCAGATCCACCCCGACGACGCAGCCCGTTTCGGTGTCCTCGACGGCGCGCTGACGCGTGTGCGGTCACGGGTGGGCGAAGTCGAGATCCCGGCCGAGGTGACCGACGGCATCATGCCGGGCGTGGTCAGCATTCCTCACGGGTGGGGTCACGACGCGGCCGGCGCCGACATGGAGGTGGCGGCCGAGTACGCGGGCGTGAACTCGAACGTGCTCGCCGACGGTCTGCTCATGGATCCGCTGTCGGGAAACTCGGTGCTGAACGGCATCCCCG
>JBBQXR010000467.1:0-2207 GCA_038209455.1 Acidimicrobiia bacterium | reverse complement strand
CGTTCTTGAGGTCGTTCGTCGAGATACTCACACCACTAAGTCCTTCGGAAAGAGCGTCAGGGCGCGTGACCCCTCGGCGGTGACGACCAGGGTGTCTTCGATCCGCACACCGCCGATGCCAGGGAGGTACACCCCCGGTTCGACGGTCACCACGTGGCCGGCGTCGAGGGTACCAGTCGATGTACTGGCAACCCGAGGCGACTCGTGAATTTCGAGTCCGACGCCGTGGCCGGTGCCGTGGATGAACGCATCACCCCAGCCGGCGGTCTCGATGACTGCCCGGCTCGCTCGATCGACGGCCGCACACTCCACGCCGACCGCGACCGCGTCACAGCCCTGCTGCTGGGCGTCGAGCACGGTGTCCCACACCCGGCGCGCCTCCGGGCTCGGGGCACCCACGCTCACCGTGCGGGTCATGTCGGAGCAGTACCCGTCGACAATGCAGCCGAAGTCGATCACGACCAGTTCACCGGCGTCGATCACCCGCTCGCCGGGCCGGGCGTGCGGTTTGGCCCCGTTCGGTCCCGACGCGACGATCGGGTCGAAGCTCACCGCGGTCGCGCCACGTTCTCGCATCGCGAACTCGAGGCGGAGCGCGAAGTCCCGTTCCGTCGGGCGCGCTGCCAGCGTCGGCAGCAACGCTCCGAGCGCGTCGTCGGCAATCGCACACGCGGCGCGGATGCGATCGACCTCACCCGGTTCCTTGACCATACGCAACCCGTCCACCAGGCCATCCGTTGCGACGAGGGTCGCGCCGGGGAACCACCGCGCGAAGTCACGCTGCTGGGCCCAGGTCACGCCGTCGGCTTCGAGACCGAGCCGCGCCACGCCGTCGGCGGCCCCGGCGAGTGCGGCCCGCTGTTCGGTCTGGGTCAGACCGATCACGATGTCGGCGGCGACGCCGGCACTCGCGAGCTGGTCGGCGGACTGGTCCCGGTACCGACCGTCGGTCACGAAGGTCGCGCCCTCACGGGTGACGAGCAGCATCGCCGCGGAGCCGGTGAAGCCGGTGAGGTAGCGGACGTTGACGAGGCGCGTCACGAGAAGCGCGTCGACATCGTCGAAGGTGGCGCGCAGGCGATCCAGGCGACTCGCGATGTCGAGCGGTGCGAGGTTCATGCCAGGCATCCGATCGCGGCGTCGACGGCCAAGCGATACCCGGCCCGACCGAAGCCCGAGATCGTGCCGGTGACCACCGGCCCCACGACCGACGTCCGGCGCCACTCCTCGCGGGCCGCGACGTTCGACAGGTGCAGTTCCACCTTCACGCCGTCGTAGGCCGCGAGCGCGTCGGCGATCGCGTACGAGGTATGAGTGAACGCGCCGGGGTTGATCACGATCGCGTCGACCCGACCCCGCGCACCGTGGATCGCCTCGATCAGTTCGCCCTCGTGGTTCGACTGGAAATGTTCGAGTTCGTGCCCGCCGGCCGTGGCGGCGAGCGTGGCATCGGCGACACAGTCGTCGAGGGTGTCGGTGCCGTAGATGTCGGGTTCCCGAGTGCCCAGGAGATTCAGGTTCGGGCCGTTCAACAACAAGATCGTCATGTCCACTCTCCGTCGGTGACGCCTACGGACTCGAATGCGTAGCGCAGTGCGGCGGCGGGCGGGTCCTCCACGATCGCGAGGCCGTCGGGACCGGGCAACACGAAGGTGAGCCCACCACTCGCCTTCTTGTCCCGAGCCATGAGTGCCAGCAGCTCCGCGACCGAGATCGCCTCCGCGTCCGGGACGCTCACGGGCAGGCCCAGGGACGCCGGGATGGCTTCGAACCGATCGACCACGTCCATGCCGACCCGTTCGCAGCCGCCGGCGAGCGCCCCCGCGAACACCAACCCGATCGCCACCGCCTCACCGTGGGTGAGGCGGTGCTCGAACGCGATCTCGAGCGCGTGGGCCAAGGTGTGGCCCAGGTTCAGGGTGGCGCGCAGTCCGCTCCGCTCGTGCGGGTCGGCCGCGACCACCTCGGCCTTGATCCGTGCGCAGCGCCCCACGACGTCGGCCAGCACCGCCGGATCGCGGTCGAGGACGGCGGTCGTACCGGTCCGCAACACGTCGACCAGGCCGGTGGGGTCGGCGACAACGTCGTACATGAGGGCGTACTTCGCCACCTCCCCCAGGCCGCTGCGGTACTCACGCGCTTCGAGGCTCACGAGGGTGTCGGTGTCGGCCACCACCGCGATCGGTTGGTGGAACGCGCCGACGAGG
>JBBQXR010000466.1:0-2209 GCA_038209455.1 Acidimicrobiia bacterium | reverse complement strand
CGGCGCGAACGACGGGGCCACCCCCGACGCTGAGCGGGCTCCGGCCGGCGTCACGACCGGGCCCACCTGCTCGTCGACCGCCAGGACCACGCCGCGGCCACAACCCGACTCGCTCCCGCGAGATGGGCAGTCGGGCGTACTCCCACCCGTACTCCCACTTGCACTCCCAGGCGTACTCCTGAGCGTACTCACGGCAGGTGAGAGCACTCGAGTGCTCAACCATCAACGTGAACCTTGTTTCGGTGGCAGGTAACCAACATCTTTTGTTGAAATACGGCTGGGTGTACGCCTGGGAGTACGACTGAGATGACGCCGCGTACACAAGTGGTCCCCATGGAACCTCTGCGCGTGTTCGAGCTGCTCACCACCCAATGGTCCGCCCTGTGGACCGGCCCCGCCGGCCGCGACGCCGCGCCGCTCTGGGCTGGAGGCGACGCCCGCCTCACCGGGTTCGCTACCCCCGTCGCGGTGCCCGAGGCGAAGGAACACGCGAGCTCGGCAGCCGCGAACAAGATCATGGCCGCGCTGATCGAACAGGGCGATGACCTCTCGATCCGCACGGCGTTGCCGGCGCTGCCTCCCCTGGCCGGCCGGCACCTGCGTCGTGGGTGCGCCCGGGGCTATGTCGGCCAGTGCCCGGCATGGGCCAACCGCAGCGAACTCGTGGCGGAGCTCACCGCCGAGCTGTGCGTGTGGCTGCGCCACCGGGCGGGCCGGCCGATCACCTGGCCCGCCGAGCGCGCCGATGATGCGCCGGGCGCGTTCATCGCCCGGACCGTCGCCGCGAGCCGGGCCCGGACCGCGCCGCTCGCCGTGCTGAACCCCGACCGCCACGACTCCTACGCCCCAATTGATGGTCTCGCCTCGTGCGCCCGTCTGCTGATCGACGCCCACCAGGACGGCACGATCGACACCCTCACCGCGCAGATGCTCTACGGCGCCGCGGTCCGCGGGGACAACGTTGCCGAGGTCGCCGCCCGGGCCGGGGTTACGCCCGGCCACCCTGCAGAAACGACGACGCCGCCACGAACACAGCCTCAGCGCCACCTGGATCGCCGTTCACTGGGCCCACAGCGCGTCGTAGTGATCGTGATCGTCCGCGCATGACCAGCAGCCCTCGCCCCGTTCGAGGTGACGTCGACGGCGGAGTCCCTCTGCGGCCGGTGTCGCCTCGCGCTACGAGCGTCGCGCCGTGTCCGCCACCATCGGACACCGACACCGCCACCGACACCGAAGTCGGGAACCCCACCGACGGACACGACGGGTCAGCAACGCGGTCACGCACAACGCGAGGAACACGTTCCGAAACTCGAGCCGCGACGGTCACCGCCGGGGCTGTCGAACTCAATTCCTCCCGTGCCGCCGACGATGGGTTTCCGGCGTTGAATCCGGGGGCGGCGCGGGTCCTGCTACGGATCCTGCGGAAAGAGCACGACCGCCAACTGGCCACCCAGAGCGGTCGATCCGTCGCCGACGAACAGGCCGTAGCCTGACGCCCATGAAGCGCTTCGCGTTCTACGGCCGGGTGTCGACCGAGGACCAGCAGGACCCGACGTCGTCGAAGAACTGGCAGCTCGCCCGGTCTCGACAAGTGATCGAACCGGCCGGCGGTGAAATCGTCGCCGAGTTCTTCGACATCGGTCAGTCCCGGTCACTGCCCTGGAAACGCCGACCCGAGGCGGCTCGGTTGCTCGACACGTTCCGCGACCCGAATCGCGGCTTCGACGCGGTCGTGATCGGCGAACCTCAGCGAGCGTTCTACGGAAACCAGTTCGGCCTCACCTTCCCGGTGTTCACCCACTTCGGGGTCGGGCTGTGGGTGCCCGAGGTCGGTGGAGCAGTCGACCCCGGCTCAGAAGCGCACGACCTGGTGATGTCGCTCTACGGAGGGATGAGCAAAGGCGAACGCATGCGAATCAAGACCCGCGTACGCGCCGCGATGGCGAGCCAAGCCGCAATCGAAGGGCGCTTCCTCGGCGGGCGACCGCCATACGGCTACACCCTCGTCGACGTCGGGCCGCACCCAACCCCGCGAAGGCGGCGAACGGTCAGCAGCTTCGCCGACTCTCGCCCGACCCGATCGCGGCGCCGGTCGTGGCCCGCATCTTCGACGCGTACTGCCACGGCGATGGACTGCACTCCATCGCATCAGCGCTCAACCTCGACGGCATCCCCTCCCCCTCCGCCCATGACCCTGGGCGCAACAGCC
>JBBQXR010000465.1:0-2289 GCA_038209455.1 Acidimicrobiia bacterium | reverse complement strand
TGGGGCGCCGAGGATCGCCAGTACGCCGCGGGGGATCGCATCCTCATCCACGCGACGGTGTCCCTCAATGGCGACACGGCGGTGCGCAACGGTACGACGGGCACTATCGCGGAGGTCACCGACCGAGGTGCTCACGTCCTCCTCGATGGCGATGCGGGCGTCTTCCTGGCGGCGCGCGTGTTCGCGGGTGCTCGAGCCGACGACACCCCGAACGTCTCGCACGCCTGGGCGCGGACCGTCGACGGATCCCAAGGCGGCACTTGGACCCAAGTGCACCTGCTCGGCTCCCCGGCCCTGGACCGCTACACCGGCTACGTCGGCCACAGCCGCGGCCGGCAACCCACCCACACCTGGAACACCCCGCCCGACGTGCATCACCCCCTGTCGCTCCTGGCGGACGACCGCACCCCAGGACAGGTCGTCGCCGCCGCCCTCGAACGAGCCGAGCCCAAGACCCTGGCCGCGGCTGATGATCCCTGGGTCCTCGACGCCCGCCTCCGCACCGAACGAGCACATCATGAAGCCGCCATCGCCGCCCGACCTCACTGCACCGACCGTGACCTCGACCAGGCCGCCGACCGTCTCCGCCACGCCGAACGCGACCACCACGACGCCGCCGAGCACCTGCGCCGAGCGAGCCACCGACGCGACCAGCTCGGACCACTCACCCGGCTCCGCGCCAAAGGCCGAGACGAGATCGATCGAGCCGACGTCGCGATCGACCGCGCAACCGGCCGGCGCGACGCCACCGAACGGGCGCTCGACAGTGCCCGAGCCGAACGGCAACAGCTCATCGAGGTGCGGGAGCAGGAGGTCGTCTGGCACGAGCAGCACTCATGGCGCTACGACCGTGTCCGCGAGATCGACCACACCCTGGAGCACCACTGGGCCGACGTCGCCCTCCGAGCCGTCCGAGCGGACGAACCCCTCACCTTCGGCATCGACGCCCTGCGCAGCGCACGGCACGTGTACGAGGCCGACCTCCGAAAGCTCGAAGATAGCCTCCCGCCCGACCGACGGCCCGCGCTCGCGCACGCGCAACGCACACAACGCGACCGCAGGTCCGAGGTCCGACACGCCGAGCGCGCCGTCGCCGTGGCCCAACACGCGCTGGACGAAGTCCAACACCGCCGGTCGGGACGAAAGCACAAGCCCGCCGTCGCCGCGGCCGAGCGTGTCCTCGACGATGCTCGCCGCCGGCAGGTGTCAGCGCAGGACAAGGTCGAATCCGGTTCGGGCGTCGTCGCCCTCGAACGGCAAGCCGTCAGGGAGTGGGCAACCGCAAGCGAGCGACTACCGACGACCGGGCTGCGCTCACGTCCGCGGTCGAGGACATCCACGCCGCCCTCGACCGGACCAGCGTGGATCGACTGCAACACGCTGCCCGCACCCCAGACCACGAGCTCTGGCGAGTCATCGGGCCACCCCCTCGTGACGCCGCCGGTCTCACCGCCTGGTACGGCATCGCCGACCGCTACGAAACCTGGCTCGACCACCGACCGCAGACCGACGAGCGAATCGACCGCACACTCGGCGAGCCCAGCCACCGGATCCTCGGAGTCCGACCTGGCATGGCTCGCCGCGAATGGAACGAGCTCGCGTTCATGCTCGACCACACCGAAGACATCATCGACGCCGCTCGATCCCAGGCGCCCCAGCTACGGGGACCGACGATCGACCTAGAGACCTGCCACTGGATGGTCGACCAAGCCGTCGCCACGATCGCCCCGACCGCACTGGTCGTCGAACGCGACTCGGTCGGACTCGGTCTCTGACAGCGCTCGTGCCTCCAGCGACGGATATGAGAGCAGCCCCGATCGGCCCTTCTGCGCGTCAAAGAGGGGTGTCCGGCTCGGCATATTGGGACAGCCTCGTCCCGCGGTCTGGACTGGCGTTCGGCGTATCGAGCGCCGCGGGGATCTGATCGAAGAGGCGTGCAGATCGGTGCTGGCGTTTACCAGGGACCGACGAGCTTGGGAGCGGGCGCTCGGTCGAGGAGCCATTCGAGGAGATTGGCGCGGTCGGCTCGGTCAGGTAGTCGACGGAGTCGTTTGGCCAGCTCGACCTCGACGAACGTCGTGGGCCAGCTAGTGCATCCTCGCGTAAGTAACAGTTATGTGGTTCGATGGGTGGATGCGACTTCCGGCGGTGGTGCTTCGTGATGGTGATCGGGTTGTGTTGGAGGAGTGGGTGCGGGCGCGGACGGTGCCGGCCCGGGATCAGCAGCGGGCCCGGATCGTGTTGTTGGCGGCGGACGGGACCTCGAACCGGGTGATCGCGGAGATGGTC
>JBBQXR010000464.1:0-2291 GCA_038209455.1 Acidimicrobiia bacterium | reverse complement strand
CTACTGCCTGTGGCCGAGCGACGTCGCGAATCCGCGGCTGCCGGGTTGGCAGTGCGCGCGCGATGTCGTCGGCGAGCTCGGCGAGGCGGTGCGGGCGCAGGGAATGCGCTTCGGCGTCTACTACTCGGGTGGGCTCGACTGGACCTTCGACGACCGACCAATGGGTGCGCTCTCCGACATGATCGCGGCGATCCCGCGCGGCGACTACCCGGCCTACGCAGAGGCCCAGGTGCGCGAACTCATCACGCGCTACCGGCCGAGCGTGTTGTGGAACGACATCGCGTGGCCGGCTGGCGGCAAGGAACTGTGGCCGCTCTTCGCCGACTACTACGCCGCGGTGCCGGATGGTGTGGTGAACGACCGGTGGATGCCGTGGAATCCGCTCGCCGGTGCGATCCGCTTCGGTCCGGCCCGGCGCGCGGTGGACGCGGGCACCCGCAAGCAGGCGCAGCGCAACCAAGGACTCATCCCGCCCGAGCCGCCGTTCTACGACGTGCGCACGCCCGAGTACACGTCGTTCCCGGATATACAACGCCGCCCGTGGGAATGCGTACGCGGGATGGATCAGAGCTTCGGCTACAACGCGGCCTCCCGACCTGAGGACTTCCTCACCCGGGACGACCTGCTGTGGTCCTTCGCCGACATGGTGAGCAAGAACGGCAACCTGTTGCTCAACGTGGGCCCGCGTGGGGTCGACGCGTCGATTCCCGACGAGCAGCGCTTGCGATTGCGCTGGCTGGGGGAGTGGCTCCACGCCAACGAGGACGCGGTGAGGGGCACACGGCCGTGGGTGCGACCGGGCGGGACCACCGCTGAAGGAGCCGACGTGCGCTACACCGCGCGCGACGAAGCGGTGTACGCGCTGGTGGAGGACACCGTCGGAGGCGTCGTCACCTTGACCGACCTCGACGCAAACCCGACGACGTTCGTCGCCGGGGCCGATGGGCGGCCGTTGGCGTGGTCGGCGACCGACGCCGGCCTGCGCGTGGAACTCGGCGTGGCGGCGCGGGGCGACGGTCCCGTGGTCATCGCGTGCCGAGACGTGACCGCGCGCCCGGCGCGCTGAGGATGCCGACGCGCACTCGCATCCGCGGGCGGTGGATCGGCATCGCGGTCACCCTCCTCGTGGTTGCACCGGCGATCGCGGCGATCGTCTGCCTCGCGGGCCGGCGCTGGTGGCCGACCGACGACTTCGCCATCATCGATCTCCGCGTGCGCGATGTGTTCACCACCAACTCGCCGCTCACCGGCCTGTACAGCCGCCCGGGCTGGAACCATCCCGGCCCGATCATGTTCTGGCTGATGGCGCCGCTCTCGTGGGTGACGGGTCATGCGCCCTGGGCCACGCGAATCGGGGGCGCGGTCATGCAGGCGGGGGCGCTCGTGTGGCTCGGGGTCGCGACCGCACGCCGCAGCACGCGGTTGCTGGTCGCGGCTGGTGTCGTGTGCTCGTGCACCTATCTGGCATCGAACCAGTGGCTGTTCCGCGAGCCCTGGAACCTGCACATCCCGGTTCCGTTCTTCATCCTGTTCCTGTTCCTCACGTATTTCGTCGCGACGGGTGAGTTCGGGCAACTGATCGGGATGTCGGTGGCCGCAACGGTCATGGTCTCGACGCACATCGGGTACGCACCGCTCGTGCTCGCAGGGTTCGTCTACGCGCTTGCGTGGACGGCCTTCGATGCTCGCCGCCGACACTCGGGGCCTCCCCGTTGGCGGCGGACGCTTGCGATCTCGGCGGCCGTCTTCGCCGTCACGTGGATCGCCCCGCTCGTCGATCTGGTGGTGCACTGGCCGGGAAACCTCGGGAAGATCGCGCGCTACTTCGTCGGTGGGAATCATGTGTCGGTGGGACTGCGTGCCGCCACGCACTACATCGCCGACGAGTTCCGTTGGGTGCCGCCGTGGCTGGGCGGGACGCACCGCCTCGAGGTGTTCACCGCGCACGCGCTCCCGGCTTCGCTGGTATGGCTCGTGATTCCGATCGGGTTGGTGACCTTGGGCGCGGCAGGGGCATGGGTGAGCCGTGATCGCGACGTCGTGCGCTTGGTCGGGCTCGCGACCGTGATGCTCGCAGTCGGTGTGGTCGCGATCTCTGGGGCCGACGAACCTCGTGCGTACACGTTCCAATGGCGAGCGACGGTCGCGGCGTTCCTGGCTGTTGCGTGCGTGTCGGCGGTGGGTATCGCGATCGCACAGCGGTACCGATCGCGCGCCGCGGTGTGGCGCACACTCGGCGTGCTCGTCGGGCTGACGGTGATCGCATGGGGGTCGGTGGTCATGACCGTCGC
>JBBQXR010000463.1:0-2302 GCA_038209455.1 Acidimicrobiia bacterium | reverse complement strand
GTCCTCGTGAATGCCGTCGGCGACAATGCGGTCGCGTTGCACGGAGACGACGGGATTTACACCGACACGCGTTTCGGCGAGCGTGGCGAAGATCCGAGCCGAGTAGTAATCGGGCTGTTGTACCGTAAGCACACGGATCGGTTGTCCATCGACGGTCATGGACCACCGGCTGAGATGCCGCACATCGGCGAAGAAGAAGCCCCGTTCGCCCTCGCCGGATACGTCGCCGGCGCGATCCGACAAGAAGAAGGTGCTGCCGTCGAGCAAGACCAGATCATCGAGCACTCAGAATCCTCTCTGCCGGCGCCGTGAACTCGTTCCTTGCGGTGCGGGCTTGGGGCGGTCAGTTGGCGTCGGGGTACTCGACGTCGAGGAGTGCTTGTTCGACCACCTCGCTCAGCGCCGGATGGATGTACAAGACGTCGTGCGCGAGTTCGTCGACGGTGTTGTCAAGACACATCGCTTGCACGAGCGGTTGCAGCAGAATCGATGCCTGAGGACCGATGATGTGCGCGCCGAGTAGCCGGTGGTTGGTCGGATCAGCGAGCACCTTCACGAAACTCGAGGAGTCTTCGAGCGCCCAGCCGAACGCCGTGTCGGAGTAATCCCGTCGGCCTACGGCGTACGCGATGCCGTCCCGCTGGAGGTTGTGTTCGGTCGCGCCGACGGTCGCGACCTGCGGATCGGCGAATACCGCGGACGGCACGACCCGAAATTCGGCTCGGATCGGCGTATCCGGGTGCACCAGGTTATTGCGGACGATGCGTGTCTCCGCGTTCGCCATGTGCTTGAGCTGAAAGTGGTTCGCGACGTCGCCGAGCGCCCACACGCCAGGAACGCTGGTCGCGTAGGTGGCGTCCGCGACGAGGTGACCGTGTTCGTCGGTTTCCAGACCGCCGGCCACAGCACCGACCAGATCGCTGTTCGGCACGCGACCCGTCGCGACGAGCAACGTCTCGGCCTCGACGCGTTGCGCGATTCCATCGACCGTGATGTCGACCGCGACTCCCGTCGCCGTTGACATCACTTGATCAACGCGTGACTCCAGCCGAAGGTCGAATCGTTTCGCGTAGCACGCGGTGAAACGCTGGCGAATGTCATGGTCAAGGTTCGCCAACAGGGTTGGACCACGGTGCACGATCGTGACCCGCGACCCGAGCCCACCGAAGACGTGGCCCATCTCGGCTGCGATGAAGCCACCGCCGATGATCACCAGCGACGCCGGGAGCTTGTCGATGCGCATGATCGTGTCTGACGTGTGGAACGCGACGGCATCAAGGCCCGGGATCACCGGGACATGCGGCCGGGAGCCGACCGCCAGGACGAAGTGGGACCCTCGGATGATCTGGCCGCCCACGTCGAGCACCTTCGGTGCGACGAACCGAGCCTGACCCAAGAACACGTCTGCGCCCGATGTGCGTCTGTAGGCGACGGCGCGCTCGTGGATCGGATCGATACGACCGAAGACCCGGTCGCGGATCGCCGCCCAGTGTGCGCCGATGAAGGCTGCGTCGATTCCATACTGACCGGCATGGCGTGTCGTTTCTGCCACGTCGGCCGTGTAGACGAGCATCTTCGACGGAATGCAGCCGCGGTTTAGGCAGGTCCCGCCGAAGCGATCGCTCTCCACGACTGCGATCCGCCACCCCGCGAACTCGTCGCTCGGCAACATGTTGCCGCTCCCCGCCCCGACGATCACCAAGTCGTAGTCGCTCACACCGGCCTCTCCGCTCGACTTCTTCGAAACCCGCCGCACAACACCAACCCTTCCCACAACGCAGTGCATGACCCGTCTCACGAACATGGTCAGCGCCCTGACACTTCCACAGTGCCGCCGCTTGGGGCGGTTTCCCGGCCCGTATCCGCAGATCGCGGTACAGTTCTGTGTTGGTGTCGCGAAGGACGCGCGTACGCTTCGGCGATGCCGCACGGGTCGAGAGTGCTCACCGCCGCCGTGGTCGTTGTGGCCGCAGCGTGTTCGAGTTCGCAGCGGTTGACGGGGTCGCAGGAGAAGCGTTCCTCGTCGACTTCTCTGGCTCGGCGCAGCTCTGTGGTGCGCGGCGCGTCGACATCGGCGCCGCGCTCGACCTCCGGTGCGTCAACGCCGACGAGTCGGCCGTCAATCGGGCCGGGGTGTCGCAGCGTCGTCTACACACCCGATGGCGCGGTCGCCACGCTGTGTGTTCCCGGCGGCACACGGCAACGGACGTCGGTCGTGTTGTTGCATCCCGGCGGGGGCGTATCCGGCGACGGGTCCGGGATGCGTGCCTGGGCGCAGTGGTACACCGCTCGCGGCTACGTC
>JBBQXR010000462.1:0-2314 GCA_038209455.1 Acidimicrobiia bacterium | reverse complement strand
GGTGGCAGTCGGCGGCACCGACTTCGTGACCGTCGCGGCGGACGGCAGGCTCGCCACGATCGTCGGGTTCTTCGGCGACCTCGCCGCGGTCTGACCTGGATTTCCGGGCGGTCGAAATGGGTCGAATGTCTCGTTCGGCCGCCCGGCTCCCAGCCGTAACTTCCCCGCCATGGGGACGGGCCGGCGACTGGGGGTTCCTGCGCGCGCCGTGCTCACCGTGATGCTCGTCATCAGCGCCGGCGCGTGCTCGACGACCAACGTCACTGCCCGCGCCGACTCGGCCCGGGTCACCACGACGACGACCCTTCCGACCACGTCGACTACGACCGCCACAACTCCGGCGACTCCACCGTCACCGACGGCTCTATTGCCGCTCACGGGTCCGGAGCCGAGTTCGGCGTCCACCACCGGCTGCGCGGAGGCCCTGGCCTACCTCGCGACGCATCAGGCGCCGGGATTCGTCGACACCTGCGCCGACGGCTCTGCGTTCGGTCACCTGGGCGTGACGTGCGCCGACGCGGCGGGCATGTGTCCTGGTACCCGGTTCATCCACATCGCCTGCCCGGCACCGTTCGTCTACATGAACGAGGCCCACAACAGCTGGGCGCTGACCGGTACTGGTTCGGGGATCGACCCGTACGGGCAAGGCACCGCAGCCGAACGCGCTGCGTGCGCACCGCACCGGTAGGTGCTCAGAACCTCGCACCGCGGAACCCCTTCGTGTCGCAGATGACGTGACGCCTGGGTGGCAGAACGAGCGCCGAGCGGGCAATCTGCGCTACCGGTCAGATAGGTGTGGTCGGTTGCACCGGGGTCGTGACGCGATCAGCGTGGCGGACGCATGCATACCACCCGTCGTCCTCGCGGCGGAAGATCGTTGTGACACGGAGGTCCAGGGGCACGAGTTCGTCGCTGCCCGCACGCTGGACTTGCGCATGTTCGATGGCCACGACGTAACCGAGATCGTCGCTTGCCCATCGGGTGATCTCGTCGAACTCGTGGGGCTCACCGCCGACGAACATCGCGGCGACCCGTGCGGTTTCGGCCGCGACGAGCGCGAACCCGACGATCGGCGGACCGAGCGGGTTGGCCAGGACGACGTCGTCTCGCTGTGACCAGAGTGCGGTGCCAGGTCTCGGGTCGCCCTTCGCCATGGAACCGAGCGCCTCTCGGCCCGCTTCAACGGCGGCGTCGAAAGTCTTTGGAGCCATGCTGGGTCCCCTATTCGGTGTCGGGTGCGTCGGAACGGCACATTACGCGCCGAACTGCCAGTGAGTATGGGTGCGCACTCGATGTGTGAGGCCGAGGTAGTTCGCCTTGGCAAGTCGATCGGATTCGTTCAGGGTCAGTTTCCGATGCCAAGGGACGCGTGATCGCGCGTGCTACGTCAAGCGTGATGCTCGTTCCCGCTGATCGCGCATCATGACGCCGCCATCGTTGAGTGCGGGTCACGACGCAGACTTGCGCGCGCCATAACTGCCGATCTGCCCGGGTGTGATTACCGCGCCCCAGGGTGCTGAACTCGGTCCTCCGGGTCAAACCTGCCGACCTTTGTCCTCTGGTGTACCGAGGCGGTACAGGAAGGGACAAACGTCGGGTGTGGTTAACGGACGCCTAGGTGGCGGGTGTCGCTATTCGGCGTGACTGGGTTGCCCAGGCCGCAGCGGCTCTGCGAGACCGCAATCGTCTGGCGTCACGGCGCCGGGCTCATGGATCTCACTCGCACGACCATCTCCGAGTGATGGCAGCGTTCCGCGGAACGCTTCGTCTCAGCCCGTGCCGGTCGCTGGGCCGGGTGCGTTCCGCGGAACGCTGCTCGGCCCGGGCCGCGGTGTAGGTGGGTGCGCGCAGAAGATCGCGGTGAGGGCGCAGTCGAGGTCCATACGTTCGCCACCGGAGAGGGAGTCGATGGTGGTGGGGGTGATGTCGAGCCCCGCACGGCGGTTGGCGCGCACGATCTTGTCGGGAGTGGAGGGCGCCGGTGGCACGACGAGTTCCGGTACCTCGACGCCATGGGGGTTGGTGAAGGTGAAGCCACCGTGGCCGTCGGCAGTGATGGTCCAGCCGCCTTCGTGGACGGATCGGTGGTGGACGGGGCAGAGCATGACGAGGTTGTCGCGGTCGGTAGGCCCACCCTGGGCCCAGTGGCGGACGTGGTGGGCGCGCAGGCGGCTGGTCTGGGTGCATCCAGGGAATCGGCAGCAGCCGTGGTCGCGGGTGTTGACCGCGCGACGGAGAGCACGGTTGGGCAACCGGGCGCGGCGGCTTTCGTCGAGCGTCTGATCGTCTCGATCAAGGGAGAGGCGGACGCCGC
>JBBQXR010000461.1:0-2329 GCA_038209455.1 Acidimicrobiia bacterium | reverse complement strand
AGATCTTCGGCGACCTCGCGGCGCGGGTCGACCCGGGCCGGGCCGACCTCGTGCAGTTCACCGATGCCGACGCGATCCGGGACGAGATCGCCGCGGTCGTCCCCATGTACCGGGGCGTCGACGGGCTCACGAAGCTGGGCGATTCGGTGCAGTGGGGCGGTCCCTGCCTCGGTCACGACGGACGGTTCGCCACCGCCGACGGCAAGGCGCACTTCACGGTGGTGCGGCCGGTCGAGGACGATGATCTCGGCACCGGCGAGTTCGTGCTCAGCACCCGGCGCGGCAAACAGTTCAACACCATGGTGTTCGCGGCCAAGGACCCACTCACCGGTGCGCCGCGCGACGGCGTCCTCATGAGCGACGCCGATGTCGATCGGCTCGGACTCACCGCCGGGGCCGCGGTCCGGGTGCGGTCGGAGCACGGCGAGATGGCGGGGCATGTGCACGTCGCGCCGATCCGCGCCGGGAACGTGCAGGTCTTCTTCCCCGAGGGCAATGTGCTGTTGCCGTCCGGGATCCGCGATCCCGACTCGGGCGTCCCCGATTACACGACCCGGGTCGACATCGCCGCCCGCTGAGCGGAGGCTGGTACAGAGCCCGGCCCCGCTGCAGGTCCGGGGAGACCCCGTCTGCCAGACTCGACCTCGATGGAACCTGACGCGCTGATCGAGATGTTCGGCGAAGTGTGTGTGGCGATCACGAGCGCGGTCCACCCGATCACCGGCCCCGATCGACGGGCCCGTACCTCGGTGCCGGGTCAGTATGCGATCGATGTGGTCGCCGACGCCGCGGCCATGAAGGTGCTCGGCGGTCGCGATCTGCTGATCGTCAGCGAGGAGTCCGGCGTGACGGGCTCGCCCGACGCTGAGATCACCGTGGTCATCGACCCGATCGACGGATCGAGCAACGCCTCACGCGACATTCCGTACTGGGCGACGAGCCTGTGCGCGCTCGACAAGGACGGTCCGCTCGTGGCGATGGTGGTGAACCACGCGACCTTCGTGGTCAACACCGCAGTGCGGGGCCAGGGCGCATACCGCGACGAGATCCGGCTCGACGCGTCCGACGTCGTGCGCGTCGAGGATGCGTTCGTCGCGCTCAGCACCTTTCCGGGACGCATGCTCCAGTGGAAGCAGTTCCGGGCGCTCGGTTCGTGTGCGTTGGCGCTGTGCGATGTCGCCGCCGGCGTGTTCGACGGCTACTTCGACGGTGGCAGCGTTCACGCACCGTGGGACTACCTCGGTGGGTACCTGATCTGTCTCGAGGCCGGCGCGAAGGTCGTCGACCACCAGGGTCGTCCGCTCGGCATCGGCGACCCGAACGCGCGGCGGCATCTCATTGCGGCCGGGACCGACGAACTCGTCGCCGCACTCACGAAGGCGGCCGGGTGAGCCTCGACCTCGACGAACTGCTTCGCGCCGCGGAGGTGGCCGCACGCGCCGGGGGCGAGATCGTGCTCGCCGGATTCGATGACCCGAGCAACGTGCGCGAGAAGTCGCCCGGCGACTGGGTGAGCGATGTCGACACGTCGAGTGAACGCGCGATCGAAGCGCTCCTCGCGGAAGCCGCGCCGCAGATCCCGTTCTTCGGCGAGGAGAGCGGAGGCGAGCGGGCGGACCTCGTGTGGATCTGCGATCCGCTCGACGGCACCGCGAACTTCCTGCACCAGTTCCCGGCGGTGGGGGTGTCGATCGCGCTGGTGCGCGACGGCGTGCCCGTGGTCGGTGTGGTGCACGCTCCGTTGTTGCGCGAGACCTACACCGCGACCCTCGGCAGCGGTGCGACCCGCAACGGTGTTCGGCTTGCGGTCTCCACCCGTGAGCCGGTTCGTGCGATGGTCGCCACGGGCTTCCCATTCCGGCACCCCGACCTGAAGGACCCCTACCTCGAGGTGTTCGGCCGCGCGCTGCACACCTTCGAGGATCTCCGACGGGCGGGCGCAGCGAGCCTCGACCTGGCCTGGACCGCGTCGGGAGTGTTCGACGGCTACTTCGAGTGGCGGTTGGGTCCGTGGGACGTGGCGGCGGGGGCCCTGCTCGTGCGCGAGGCGGGCGGAACGGTCACTGATTTCAACGGTGACGACCGGGCCTGGCTCGATTCCGGCAACATTGCCGTCGGGCCGCCCGCGGTCCACGCGGCCATCCTCGAACTGGCCCGGGAATCGGGTATCCAGAAGTTTTCACCGGTCGCCGATAAAATCGTTTGACCGACCCCGGCGTCATCTGGAAGTCTCCAGACCGCTGACCCGTACCAAGGACCCTTTCACGATGCATTGCCTCGCCGAGTTCCAGCACCAGCACGACGCTGGGCTTGCGCGCGCGTATGCCCT
>JBBQXR010000460.1:0-2335 GCA_038209455.1 Acidimicrobiia bacterium | reverse complement strand
GGGAGCCGTACATCTCGATCCAACCCCAGTACTCACTGGTGACGCGCGAGATCGAGCGCGAGCTCTTCCCGCTCGCCGAATACGCCGGGCTCGCCGTCCTGCCGTGGAGTCCACTCGGAGGTGGGCTCCTCTCGGGCAAGTACGAAGCCGGTGCCGAGCCTGCGGCGGATACGCGCGCCGCCGACACCACACCCTCGGCCGTGCTCATGCGGTTGCGCATGCAGGAAGACCGCAACTTCGCGGTCGCGGCGGCGGTGCGCGAGTTGGCGACCGACCTGGGCAAGACGATGGCCCAGGTGGCACTCAACTGGGTGCTGCACCGGCCTGGCGTCACCGCACCGATCCTCGGTGCGCGCACCGTGCCCCAGATCGAGGACAACCTCGGCGCCATCGGCTGGCAACTCGACGCGGCGTCACTCGCGCGCCTCGAGGACGCGTCGGCCGTTCCGATGGGTTACCCGTACGAGTTCATCGACTGGATCCACAGTCGGTGAGCGAGGGCCCGACGCTGATGCACCCGTGTCCCACGGGCCGAGCCGGGCCGGTCCGGCCCGCTCCGCAGGAGCAGGAGGACAAGTGGTGAACACCGTCGTCGCGCTCTGGCGGTACCCCGTGAAGTCGATGCAGGGAGAGTCGCTCACCGAATCCGTCGTCGGGCCACGCGGGCTCGTCGGCGACCGCGAGTGGGCCGTGGTCGACGCGACCACTGGACTCGCGCTCACCGGCCGCCGCGCGCCCGAGCTGTTGTTCGCACGGGCCACCCTCACCGACGACGGCGTGACGATCACCCTGCCGGACGGAACCGTCGCAGTGGACGACGACGCGTTGTCCGCGTGGCTCGGTGGTGCCGTCGCCCTCACGCGCGCGACCCCGACCACCAGCGGCACCTACGAGATCGGACTCGCGGACGACGACGACGCCGACCGCGACCCGTCGGTCGAGTGGTTGCAGTGGGAAGGCCCAGTCGGAACCTTCCACGACTCCACCCGCACCCAGGTGTCGATCATCGGAACGGGGACCATCGGCGGGTGGGACATGCGGCGGTTCCGCCCGAACGTGGCGGTCGACGGGACCGGTGAGGACGACTGGGTGGGCTCGACCCTGCGGATCGGCGAGGCCGTCGTCGACGTCGTGAAACAGATCGACCGTTGTGTGATGACGACCCGTCGTCAGCCGGGCGGGATCGAGCGTGACGTCGACGTGCTGCGCACCATCAACCGCGAGCGCGCCAACAACCTGGGCGTCGGCAGCCTCGTGGTCACGCCCGGCATCGTCCGCGTCGGCGACCCGGTACAACCGGCCCGAACGCGAACTGACGCGTGAAACGCGCTGTTTTCAACGCGTTTCACGCGCCCAGAACGCGCTGAATACAGCGCGTTCCTGGTGCGAGATACCGGGGGGAGCGTCGGTCAGACGGCGAGGAGGTCGCGTGCGCCGGTGTCGGCGGACGGGTGACGCAGCTTGCTCATCGCGCGGGCCTCGATCTGGCGGATCCGCTCACGGGTGAGATTGAAGTACTCCCCCACCTCTTCGAGCGTCCGGGGCTCGCCCCGGTCCAGACCGAATCGCAACGCCAGGATCTGACGCTCCCGCTCGTCGAGCGGCGACAGCAGCTTCTCGATCTCGGCCGGCAGCAACGCGGTGGCTGCGACCTCGAACGGCGACTCGGCCGAGCGGTCCTCGACGATGTCACCGAGTTCGGCGTCGCCGTCTTCACGGAGCGGCTCGGAGAGCGAGAGCGGCTCGGCCGCGAAGCGCAGTGCCTCGGTGACCTTGTCCTCGGGCATCTCGACTTCGGTGGAGAGTTCGGCCAACGTGGCGGGCCGACCCAGCTTGAGCTCCAGGCGCGAGCGGGCCTTCTGGAGCCGTGCGAGCGTGTCCCCGGCGTGGACCGGCAGCCGGATGGTGCGGCCGGTGTTGGCGATACCGCGGGTGATGGCCTGGCGGATCCACCACGTTGCGTAGGTGGAGAACTTGAAGCCCTTGCGCCAGTCGAACTTCTCGACGGCGTGCATGAGGCCGAGGTTGCCCTCCTGGATCAGGTCCAACAGCGGCAGGCCGGAAGCCTGGTACTTCTTGGCAATCGAGACGACGAGTCGGAGGTTCGACTGGACGAAGGTGCGCTCGGCGTCGTCGCCAACCCGGATGTTCTTGCGGATCTCACGCTTCTTGGTCGCGGTCAGGCCCTTACCGCCGGCCTCGAGTTCGGCGCGCGCTTCTTTCCCCACCTCGATCTGCTGGGCGAGGCGAACCTCGTCGTCCTTGGTCAAGAGGGGGTATTGCCCGATATCGGTCAGATAGAGCCGAACCAGGTCTTCTTCGTCGCGCTCAACGC
>JBBQXR010000459.1:0-2374 GCA_038209455.1 Acidimicrobiia bacterium | reverse complement strand
CCCGTCAGGTCACGATGCACGACGGTGCGATCGTCCCTTCCACGCCGGTGCCGGCATGAGTGACAGCACGGCCGGCACGGATCCGTCCGAACTTCGCAGCCGGCTCCTTCCCCGCGATGTCCTGAGCGTCGGAACCGTCGGCCTGCGGACCCGCAAGCTGCGTACCGCGCTCACCGCGACCGGGATCGCGATCGGTATCGCTGCGCTCGTCGCAACGATGGGGATCTCGTCGTCGAGCCGCGCCGATCTCAGTCACCAGCTCGACGCCCTCGGCACCAACCGTCTCGAAGTCCAGGCGGGCGCCTCGTTCCAGCCCGGTTCGACGCCCGCGCTCGGCGACGACTCCGTCGTCATGATCCGCCGCATCACTCCGGTGCAGCACGCGAGCGGTATCACCACCGTCAGCGCGACGGTCCGGCGCACGCAATACGTGAGCGCGAGCGAGACCGGCGGGATCAGCGTGCAGGCAACCGACGCCGACCTCGCCACCACTCTCGGCGCACGCGTGCGGGAAGGCCGGTTCCTGGGCGCGGCCGACATCAACCTCCCCACGATCGTGCTGGGTTCCGGCGCCGCGAGCACGCTCGGAATCACCGACCTCCGCCACGACCCTCTCGTCTACGTGAACGGCACCTGGTTCACGGTCGTCGGCATCCTCGATTCCGCGCCGCTCTATCCGAACCTCGACACCGCCGCGTTCATCGGCGCGCCGATCGCCGAGCGACTCTTCAAGACGGCCGTCGCGCCTTCGAGCGTGTTCGTCGTCACCCAGCCCGAGCAGGTCGGCCCGGTGACCGCGGTACTCGCGGCGACCGCGAACCCGCAGAGTCCCGGCGAGGTGCAGGTCTCGAACCCATCGGACGTGATCAAGGCAAAGCACGCGGCCGACGACACCCTCACCGCGCTGCTCCTCGGTCTCGGCGGAGTGGCCCTCCTCGTCGGCGGTATCGGCATTGCCAACGTCATGGTGATTTCCGTGCTCGAACGGCGGACCGAGATCGGCGTGCGGCGTGCCCTCGGCGCCACCAAGCGTCACGTGCGGACGCAGTTCCTCGTCGAGGCGATCCTGCTCTCGACGCTGGGTGGCCTGCTCGGCATCGTCCTCGGCGTGGGGATCACCGCCGGGTACGCCGCGGTCCAGGGCATCACGTTCTCGATGCCCGCGATCGCCGGACTCGTCGGCGCCGGCGCCGCGATCGTCGTCGGAGCACTGGCCGGTATCTCACCGGCCGGACGCGCGGCCCGCCTCGCTCCAGCCGATGCCATCCGCCCCGCCTGAGGTCGTCGTCCCGCGGTTCTGGGCCTGGATCGGGGCCAGTATCCTTGTCGGATGCTGAACGCCGGGGGAACGTCGACGCGTCGCCCTACACGCGTGATCGCTCTGGTCGTGGTCGCGTTGGCGCTCTCGGCGTGTGGCGTCGGTTCGTGGTCCGTCGCTCCCTCACCGGCGCCGGTACGTGCGGTGCACGCGGCGCTCCTGAAGAACGGCCACGTCCTCTTGATCCAGGGCTCCGGAAACGACCCGGCGGTGTTCGCGGCGGGCACCTTCACCACGACCGAGTGGGACCCCGTCGCCAACACCTTCCGGTCGATACCGACTCCGTACGACATGTTCTGTTCGGGCCACACGGCGCTGCCCGACGGGTCACTGCTCGTCGCCGGGGGGACGGCTGCGTATCCCGACCAGGCCGGGAACCTCGATTACAAGGGATCCAACCACTCGTACAAGTTCGACATCGCGACCCACAAGTACGTGCAGGTCCCCGACCTCGCCGAAGGGCACTGGTACCCGACGCTCGTGAACCGAGGCGACGGCACCGTCGTGATGGTGGGCGGGACCGACCAGAACGCCATCCTCCAGAGCCACATGCAGATCTTCGACTCGAGCGGCAACGGCGGCGCCGGCACGTGGAGCCCGCAGGTCACGACCGCGAGCTTCTTCCCGCCGTACCCCGCACTCCACCTGATGCAGGACGGCCGCTTTCTCTACAGCGGTGTCTCCACCTTCGGTGACGGCACTGACGACGCCGGGATCTGGGACCCGACGGCGAACACCTTCACTTCCGTCGCCGGGCTCCCCGACCGTTACCGGCGCGACATGGGCGCGTCGGTGATGCTCCCGCCGGCGCAGGACCAGCGCGTGATGGTGATGGGTGGTGGCAGCCACCCGAACGGCTCAGTCGTCGCAACCGATTCCACCGGCATCATCGACCTCAAGCAACCCACGCCACAGTTCGTGGCCGGGCCGTCGATGAGCGAGTCGAAGCAGTACGTGAGCGCGGTGGTCCTGCCGGACCGCACCGTGTTGCAGACCGGCGGCACCAACGAGAGTTACCTCGACCGCGACCAGAGCGACTTCCGATTCCGCTACACC
>JBBQXR010000458.1:0-2380 GCA_038209455.1 Acidimicrobiia bacterium | reverse complement strand
TCACGTCGGTCCGAGATGTGGGGTCCCAGTAGTGCAGGTCCTGGGTCAGCGTGTCGCCGTAGGCCTCACCGAAATAGTTGGCGAGGGTGAGTTCGAGGTCGGTGCATTGCTGGAGACAGAGCGTCTGGAAGTACGGATTCGCACCCAGCTCCAGACAGTCGCCTTCGAGCCCCATCGCGAGCGCGGTGGTGTGGAGAAAGCGGCCGAGGGAATCGTCGATGTAGCCCTCCAGCTCACCTGGTCCGGCGTTGTCGAGCCGCACTGATCGCATCATCCGCACGAGGTCGGCGACCGGCACACCGAGGTCCGGCACCGGGGGCTCCACGGGGAAGGTCGCCGCGACCGGCACCGTCTCGTAGCCCGGGGTCACCACGTCTCCGAGTCGGCGGTGGAGGCTGCGTGCCGCGTCCCCGGCCGCGTGGCGAACCTGCGCGCGATCCATGGATCGACCGTATCGGGTCGGCTGGGCCGTTACGGGGACGCTCCGGAGAAGGCGAACCAGTAGCCTGGACCGCCTCATGTCGGACTTTCTTGCCACCTTGCCCGAACGCGTCCTGATCCTCGACGGAGCCTTCGGCACCTGGGTCCAGGGGCAGGATCTCGGCCCCGACGACTTCGGGGGCGAGGCCCTCGAGGGGTGCAACGAGCATCTCGTCGTCACCCGACCCGAACTGATCCGCCAGATGCACTCCGAGTACTTCGCCGTCGGTGTCGACGCGGTCGAGACCGCCACCTTCGGGTCCTTCGGCCTCGTCCTGAACGAGTACGGGATCGCCGATCAGGCCTACGACATGAACGTGACGGCGGCCCGACTCGCGAAGGAGGCCGCCGAGGAGTTCAGTACCCCCGACCGCCCCCGCTGGGTCGTCGGCTCCATCGGACCCGGGACCCGGCTGCCCTCGCTCGGCGCCATCTCGTTCACTGCGCTGCGGACCGATTACCAGGAGCAGGCCGCCGGACTCATCGCCGGCGGCGCCGACGTCCTCTTGGTGGAGACCGTGTACGACCTGCTCCAGGCCAAGGCCGCCCTGGTTGCGTGTCGGCGGGCCATGGCCGATGCCGGGCGTGAACTGCCACTCATGGTGCAGGTGACCATGGAGACCACCGGGCGCATGCTCGTCGGGTCCGAGATCGGTGCGGCGGTCAACGCGCTCGAAGCGATGCGACCCGACGTGATCGGGCTCAACTGCGCGACCGGGCCCAACGAGATGACCGAGCACCTCCGCTATCTCGCGCAGCACGGCCGCACGTTCCTCTCGTGCCTGCCGAACGCCGGGCTGCCGTCGGTGGTCGACGGCCACACGCATTACGACCTCACGCCCCCGCTCCTCGCCGACGCGCACGAACGCTTCGTCGCCGAGTTCGGCATCAATGTCGTCGGCGGCTGTTGTGGGACCACGCCCGAGCACCTCGCGGCCGTGGTGGAGCGCCTCGGACCCGACCGCGCGCCGGTCGCGCGCAGCCCGCACGCAGAGCCCGGATGTTCGAGCATCTACTCCATGGTGCCGTACCACCAGGAGCTCGCGTACCTGGCGGTCGGCGAGCGCACCAACGCCAACGGATCGCGGAAGTTCCGCGACGCGATGCTCGAGGGCGACTGGGACACCTGCGTGCAGATGGCACGCGAGCAGGTGAAAGAAGGCGCCCACGTGCTCGACGTCTGCGTCGACTACGTCGGCCGCGACGGCACCGTCGACATGAACGAGATCGCGTCGCGGTTCGCCACCCAGGCGGCGCTGCCGCTCGTGTTCGACTCGACCGAGCCGCAGGTGCTCGAGGCAGGACTCCAACACTCCGGTGGGAAGGCGCTCCTCAACTCGGCCAACCTCGAGGACGGTGAGGCGCCCGGGTCACGACTCGACCGCGTGTTCACGCTCGCCAGTGAGTACGGCGCCGCGGTGATCTGCCTCGCGATCGACGAGGAAGGCCAGGCACGCGACGCCGACTGGAAGCTCCGGGTCTGCAAGCGCATCTACAAGCTCGCGACCGAGCAGTACGGCATCGACCCCACCGATCTCATCTTCGACATGCTCACCTTCCCGCTCGGCTCCGGCCAGGACGAGTTGCCGGGTTCGTCGACGATCCTGGGGCTCTCCAACGTCAGCTTCGGCCTGAAGCCCGCGATCCGGCACGTCCTCAACAGCGTGTTCCTCCACGAGTGCCGCGAAGCCGGGCTCGACGCGGCCATCGCGCACGCGGCGCGGATCATGCCGATGCACAAGATCGACGATCACGTGCGTGAGGTGACCCTCGATCTCATCTACGACCGTCGCCGTGACGACTACGACCCGCTCCAGGTGCTCCTCGGGCTCTTCGAAGACGTCGACGCGAGCGCGATCGAGGCCGAGGATCGTTCCGACTGGACCGTCGAGGAGCTGCT
>JBBQXR010000457.1:0-2438 GCA_038209455.1 Acidimicrobiia bacterium | reverse complement strand
ATGAGCGGATGGTCGTCGTCGGAGAGGAACAGAGCGATGAAACAGCGGGTCCCCACGCTGCCGACGCCGCTCACCTTCACCGCCGCGTCCGCGTACCGGTACCGGTCGAACAGGACGCGCACCTCGTGGCGCAACGACGCGCGGTACGCGTCGAGGAACTCGTGGACCAGGCCTTCCCATCCGGCGGTCTCCGGATGGAACACGAGCGGTGGTTCATCCCGGATCCGGTAGGTGGTCCCGACGCGCTCGGTCAGTTTGGGCAGGAGGTGGGCTGCATCCTTCCGGCGCGCTCGGCGTTCGATCTCGGTCCGGGTCTTGCGAATCGCGGTCGTGGGCGAGAGGGCGACGATCTCGTCGAGGTTGCGTTGGTCGTACCGGATCTCGAGCGGACTCATGGACGCGTAGGTCCAGAGGTGCTCGCGGTAGGAGCGCACCGACCTGCTCGACGCGGCCCGTGATCGGGCCGCCGACAAGCCCGCGTCGCGCCCGGCGATCTCGAAACTCGTCGCCAGCCGTTTGATGTCCCATTCCCACGGCCCGACGATGGTCTCGTCAAAATCGTTGAGGTCGAAGACCAGGCTGCGTTCCGGGCTGGCGTAGAGGCCGAAGTTCGAGAGGTGGGCGTCGCCACACAGTTGGGCGGTGATCCCCGTGCGCGGGGTGGAGGCCAGGTCGCTCGCCATGATCTCGGCCGTGCCGCGGAAGAACGTGAACGCGCTTACTCCCATGCGACCGTGGCGGACCGGGACGAGATCGGGCAGGCGGTCGGTGTTGGCGGCTTCGACGAGCACCACCGGGTCCGGTCGGTCCGTCGGGGCGGCCCACTCGCCGTGGCCGCCGCGGGGGACGTCCTCGCGCAGAGCGCGGCCGGCCGCGATCCTCGCGTCGAAGGGGGTGCGGGCGGTGTCGATCAACGGGACTCCGGACTCAGTGGTGGGGATCGGTGGTCGGGATTGCGCCGCCGCGCCAGTCGTAGACAACACGCGTCCGGAGTACGAGGTCGTGCAGCGCCGCGTTCGACCGACTCCAGAAGATCCAGAGCAGCGACGGATAGAAGCACGCGCAGCAGATGGCCCGGAGAAACGCGCGAGCGGGACTCAGGACCTGGCCGTCGCGTGACCCGACGCGGAGTCCGAGGACCGTCTTACCGATGGTCCGTCCGGTCGTGCTCCAGCCCGACCCGAGGTAGAGGACGAGAATGGTCCACTGCGCGATGACCGTGATGCCGAGGGCCGGCGAGGTGACATCGAAGTTCTTGCGCTGGATGAGGAACCTGACGGTGGCGATTCCCACCAACACGCTGACGAAGATGACCTGGACCACACCGAAATCGATGGCGTCGGCGGCGACGCGTGAGACGAATCCCGCGCATCGACCCTGGAGCGCGACGGCCCGGTCGTCACGAATCGTCTTACTCACGGTGCGGCCCGTTCGTCGGGGTCGGTCGGCTCCGCGACCACGACGACCACTTCGCTGACGGCAGTCGTGTTGCCCCGCTCGGTCGAGCCGCGCAACAGGATGCGGTCCGCGACGCGAGCGACGAACCCGTCGAGGCGCATCGCGGTCAACCGGGCGCTGTCGACGGCGTCGGTGGTGATCGAGTCGGTCGACTCCCGGACGATGCCGCCGACATCGACCTCGGTGAGGACCTCGGCGACGACGGGGCCGAGGTCGATGCGGTGCAACATCGCCTCCACGTCGACCCGCCGGACGAGGGCGTCGGCATCGACCCGCTGCACGAGCGCGTCGACATCGATCCGAACCAGCAGCGCGTCGACGTCGACGTGGGCGAGTATCGCGTCGAGGTCGATCGCGGCGAGGAGGCTGTCGACGTCGATCGCCCCGACGATGTCGGCCAACGGGATACGCGCCGTGACGGCCGCGAAGTCGACCCGTGCGAGCATCTCGTCCAGGAGTGCCGGGACCATCCGCACCACGAGTCCGGTCGCGACGGCCCGGCGCCGTTCGAGCTCGGCGTCGCCGCGCTCGACCCACCGGGTGATCGCAGCATCGACACCGACGAGCAGGTCGCGGACGACCGGCAGGGTCTGCGCAGTTCCGAGCGCGCGCTGGGTCATCCGTTCGACGACCGCGGTCGCGGCCAACATCCGTTGCTCGGTCACGAGCGCGACTCCGGTGGCAGCCCGGGCGATCTGGCGCGCTGCCGACGGATCGTGACGCGACTGGGGTCCGGTCGTCGGGAGGAACCGATCGAAAACCGCGCGGACGCCGTTGGTGGAGAGGCTGAGGACACCGATCCCGACGTCCGAGGCGCGGCGTGCGGCGACCGTGAAGCCGTCCACCGGGGGAGTCGATTGGCGGGGGAGCACGCGCACGGGGCGCGGCGAGATGTCTGCCACGGGCGCGAGTCTTGCAGGGAACCCGGCCCGCACTGTCGGTCGTACGCGCCCACGGTCCGGGTGAGCGCGTCGACGCTG
>JBBQXR010000456.1:0-2468 GCA_038209455.1 Acidimicrobiia bacterium | reverse complement strand
CCTAGCTGCAGTCGATGGTGATCTGCGATGCCGGTGGCACGACGCTGCCGGCCGGGAGGCTCTGCGCGGTGACCATTCCGGTCGGAGGGTTGCTCGGGCTGTTGACCGTGACGTTCAAGCCGACCGCTTGGAGCGCGCCGGCGCCCGCGCTGCAGCCCTGCCCGACGGCGTTGGGCACGGTGACGTTCTGCGGGCCGCTCGACACCGTCATCTTCACGGTCGAGCCCTTGGGGGTCAGCACGCCACCGGCGGGGTCGGTGCTGATCACCTTGCCGAGCGCAACGCCGTTGCTCGGGGCTTGCACCACGTTCACGACGAAGCCGGCGTTCTGGAGCGCGTTCTGCGCCTGGACCTGGTCCTGGCCTACGACGGATGGGACCGGCACCGGTGGCTCCTTCGCCACGGTCACGGTGATGGGCGAGCCCTTGTCGACCTTCAGGCCTGCGGCGGGAGTGGTGGAGAGCACGGTTCCCGGCGCCTTGCCGGGAGCATCGACATCGACGCGGGTCGGAAGGAGGCCGAGCTTGGTGAGCGCGGCGGCCGCGTCTTCGTACTGCCGTCCGGCGAGCTGCGGGATCGTGACCTGCTTGCTGCTCACCGTGAGGGTGACGGTGCGACCCTTCGGGTAGAGCAGACCGGTCTCGGGTCGCTGCGCGGTCACCGTGTCGATGGCCGAGTCGCTCACGACATCGCGGCGCGCCACCTTGAAGCCGAGCTGCGTGAGCTCAGCGGACGCTTGGTCGAACGTCTCCCCGACGACATTCGGCACCTCGACCGTTTGGGCCGACGAGCCACCCTTCGTTCCTCCGGAGAACAAGGCAAACGCGATCAGCGCGGCCAGCAAGCCGAGACCGACCACGACCGCGATGACCGGCGCCCACCGTCGCTGGTCACCGTCGTCCCACATCTCGTCAGCCGCGGCCTGGCTGCGTCGGCTCGCCGCGATCGTCGGATCGGGCTCGGGCGCGGCGACCACAGCCCCTGCGACTGTGACCGGAGGTGCGCTCACCTGTTGACCGCGTCCGAACCGCACGAGGTCGGCGCGCAGCTCTTCCGCGGTCTGGTAGCGCGCGCTCACGTCTTTGGCCATCGCCTTCAGCACGATGCGCTCGAGGTCCGGCGGGATGTCGGGCGCGTAGTGGCTCGGGGGCACCGGCTGCTCGCGCACGTGCTTCATCGCGACGGCGACCGGGCTCTCGCCGATGAACGGCGCTTGGCCGGTGAGCATCTCGTAGAGCACGACGCCGAGTGCGTACACATCGGTGCGTCCGTCGACCTGGTACCCCTGTGCCTGCTCGGGCGAGAAGTACGTCGCGGTGCCGATCACCGAACCCGTCTGCGTGAGCCCTTGCTTGGCATCACCGGGGTTCGCCGCGATGCCGAAGTCGGTGACCTTCACCTGGCCCGACTGCGTGAGGAGCACGTTGCCGGGCTTGATGTCGCGGTGCACGACGCCGTGGCGGTGCGCGAAGTCGATCGCGCCGGCGATCTCGGCCGCGAGTCGCGCCGCGGCCATCGTCGGGAGCGGGCCCTCGTCGCGAATGACGTCGCGCAGCGACTGTCCCTCGACGTACTCCATGACGATGAAGTACGTGCCGCGTTCCTGGCCGTAGTCGTAGACGCCGACGATGTTCGGGTGGTTGAGCATCGCCGCGCTCTGCGCCTCGCGTCGGAAGCGCTCGACAAAGCTCGGGTCGCGGGCGAACTCTGGAAAGAGGATCTTGACGGCGACCGGACGATCGAGGAAGCGGTCGCGGGCGAGGAACACATCGGCCATTCCGCCTCGCGCAATCGGACGTTCGATCGCGTAGCGATCCGAGTACATCTCTCCGATCTGCGTCATTCGCGCATCAGTCTACGTTTTGGCCTCAACATCACTGGTTCAGGGCGGCGCGGAGAATCTTGGCTGCGATCGGAGCTGCCACGTGACCACCCGTGGCCTCACTTCCGAGTGATCCGCCGTGCTCGACGATGACGGCGACAGCCACCACGGTGGTCGCGGTCGGAGCGAACCCGATGAACCACGCGTGCACACCGCCGTCGGGTGCCTGCGCGGTGCCGGTCTTCCCGGCGACCGTGACCCCCGAGATCTGGGCCGCGGTGCCCGTCCCGCCCTGGACGACCGACACCATCAGAGCGGTGATGGCCTGGGCAGTGCTCGGGGACACCGCGGTTCGCCATTCGGAGTCGCCATATCGGCGCACGAGGTTGCCGTCGGAGTCGTCGATCTCCTTCATCACGTGCGGCTTCATGATCACGCCGCCATTGGCGATCCCGGCGGCGATGAGCGCCATCTGCAGCGGCGTCGCGGTGACGTCACCCTGGCCGATGCCGGCGAACGCGAACAGTGGCTGGTTGTCGGTGAAGCTCCCGGTCGGCGGTCCGATGCTCTCGACCGCGCCGGGGACGAGGTCGATGGGCGGCGTGTCGTTGATGCCGAAGCGCTCCATCCCGGGCACGAACGAGTC
>JBBQXR010000455.1:0-2480 GCA_038209455.1 Acidimicrobiia bacterium | reverse complement strand
GCGGTATCCCTGCGCGGGCGCACCGTCGACCCAGGCGAAGAATCCGGAG
The DNA here is from genome assembly GCA_038209455.1 of Acidimicrobiia bacterium. Lineage (GTDB taxonomy): Bacteria > Actinomycetota > Acidimicrobiia > IMCC26256 > JAENVU01 > JAENVU01. Next base: position 2,431 of record JBBQXR010000455.1, on the reverse strand, counting down.
CGGACCCCGACTCCGTCGACCGTCTGACCGGCCGCCGCGGCGACGACCTCGTCGTGGAAGGTACGGGCCATGCCGATCCCGTTCTCGTGCTGACGAACCCTTCGTATGCCAACGCCTCGGGGAACGGTCGGTCGGTCATGAGGTAGTACTCGTCGGCCGCGAACACCATGCGGTGACCGACGGCATCGAGGAACCGCTTCTGCCACGCGTCGATGGAATCGAGGACGGCCTCGGCCTCCGCGCGCGTGTGCGGACGCATGTCGGGCTCCGTGGTGTGGTCGGACACGCCGAGCGGTACCGCACCGACCGAGGCCAGCTGCGGGAAGCGGTCGAGGACCCCGAGGAGGGTGTCGTCGAGCACGGCACCGTCGTTGATACCCGGACACACGACGATCTGGCCGTGGATCTCCACCCCGGCGTCGAGCAGCAGGCTCAGCCACCGGAGACTGGTGGCACCGCGCCGGTTGCGAAGCAGAGCCGTGCGCACCTCGGGGTCGGTGGCGTGGATCGACACGTAGAGCGGGCCGAGTCCCTCGGTGATCACGCGCTCGAGGTCGGCTTCGGTGAAGCGTGTGAGCGTGGTGAAGTTCCCGTAGAGGTGCGAGAGCCGGTAGTCGTCGTCCTTCAGGTACAGGCTCTTCCGCATGCCCTTGGGCAGTTGGTAGATGAAGCAGAACGGGCAGTGGTTGTCACACGTGCGCACCCGGTCGAACACCGCACTGTCGAGTTCCACGCCGAGCGGAGCGCCCGCGGGCTTGTCGATGGTGACCGACCGCGTGGTATCGCCCCGCTTGAGCGTGAGCACGACGTTGGGTTCGTCGACCTGCACCTGGTACCGGATCACGTCGCGGAGCGCCTCACCGTTGACATCGACGAGTTCGTCGTCGACGGCCACGCCCGCACCGTGCGCCGGACTTCCGGGCGCGACGGCAACAACGCGTGCGAGAGGCATTTGAGTGAGTCTAGGAGCGAACCGGCCCAGCGTTAGCCTTGGCCCGTGCCGCCACGCAAGGTCCTCCTCGCCGAACCACGGGGTTTCTGTGCCGGCGTGGAGATGGCGATCAAGGCATTGGCGTGGATGGTCCGCCTCTTCCCGCCGCCGGTGTACTGCTACCACGAGATCGTCCACAACCGGCTGATCGTGGAGCGGTTCGAGGGTCTCGGGGTGGTCTTCGTGGACGACATCGACGCCGTTCCCGCCGGCGCACCCCTCATGCTCTCGGCCCACGGATCGGCACCTCAGATCGTGGCTGCCGCGCAGTCGAAGGACCGGTTCGTGGTCAATGCGGTGTGCCCGCTGGTCACCAAGGTGCACCACGAGGCGCGGGTCCGGGCCGAGAAGGGCTACACGATCCTCTACGTGGGCCACGCCGGTCACGACGAGGCCGAGGGCACCCTCGCGGTCGCTCCCGAGTCCATCCGGCTGGTGGAGCACGACCAGGATCTCGACGAGGCATTGGCCACGGTCGCCGACCCCGACAAGGTCGCGCTGCTCGCGCAGACCACCCTCGCACTGCACGACTGGGAGGGTGTCGCCACCGATGCCCGGGCCCGGTTCCCCGAACTCTGGACCGCGACCCGCAACGACCTCTGCTTTGCGACCACCAACCGCCAGTCGGCCCTCTCCGCGATCGCCACTCAGGCCGACACCGTCGTCGTCATCGGAAGTGCCAACTCGTCGAACACGATCGCCCTGGCGAAGGTGGCGACCGCAGCCGGCTGCCCGAACGTGGTGCGCGTGGACGGACCCGACGAACTCGACCTCGCTGCGCTCGGTGATGCCGAGGTCGTCGGCGTGACCGCCGGTGCCAGCGCGCCCGAGGATGTCGTCCAGGCGGTGATCGCGAAACTCGCGCCTACCGAAGGCGTCGACCTGGTGCACGTCACCGACGAGGACGAGTACTTCCCTCCCCCGCGCGAGTTGCGGGACCTCATCCCCCCGGACGATCGGACGATCTCCGCCGCCGAGGTCCTCGCCGATCTCGTGCGCACATCACGCTGACGTGGTCCCGGTCACCGCGGAGTCCATCCGCCTGTTCCTGCACGTGCTGGCCGCCTGCATCTGGGTCGGCGGTCAACTCACCCTCGGCGTCGTGATCCCGGCGTTGCGGCCCGCACCCGACGACCCCGATCCGGAAGCTTCACGGGTCCGCATCCGCGCGGTGGCGCAGCGGTTCCAACGCGCCGCGTGGGCCGCGTTCGCCGTCCTCCTCGCGACCGGAGTGTGGAACCTCCTGGCCGCCCACGTCGGCGACCGCGACACGCCGTGGCTCACCACCCTGCTGGTGAAGCTCTTCTGCGTCGCGATCTCGGGTGGTGCCGCTGCGATCCACATCCTCGTGTTCGCGCCCCGGGTTCGGGCGGCTCGCTCCGAGACCGAACGTCGCCGCGCCGCCGCCGCATCAGGGGCCTGCGAGGGCATCTCGGTCCT
>JBBQXR010000454.1:0-2487 GCA_038209455.1 Acidimicrobiia bacterium | reverse complement strand
GTGACGGGTCTGTGAATCGCAGGCCGCCCGCCTCCCGGCGGTCTGGGACGAGTCGGGTGTGATGTAGGCATGCGGCGCATTGTTGAGTTCGGGCTCTCCGTGAGACGGTCCTGGAAGTGCCATGCGACCCGTTTAGCGGCGTGCGGTGACGAGCATCTGGCTCATCGGCACGTGGATGCCATCCGGCTGACGATATGCCTCGCACCGCTTCACGAATGCAGAGCGTGCGGCGTCTTGGTCCCGCTCTTCGAGATCGGCGACCAAGGTCCCGAACGTCGTCCCACCTCCCATCCCCATCCACACCATTTCAGCTTCCGCAACGACGAACTCGCGTTGGAGCAACTGCATCCTCGAGTCGCACCACCCTGAGTCGGCGAGCGCGTCGCTGATGACTGCTTCGTCACCGAGCCGAGTTAGGTATCCGTAGTCCAACGCAGCGCGGCCCTGGGAGCCCTCGCGCAGCGCCTCGGCCAGGATGCCCTGGACGGTGCCAGACGCCGGCCCCCACACCGAAGTGGCGAGCAGCCCACCTGAGCGGGTCACTCGGGCCATCTCGCTCAACGCTGTGATCGGGTCGGGCACGTGCATCAGGCCCCACCCGCACATGACCCGGTCGAACGAAGCATCGTCGAACTCGAGTTGCTCCGCGTCCATCACCGCGAATGTCGCAGCGACACGCTGCGACGATGCATGTGCTCGAGCCAGGTCCACCATCGCAGGCGACATATCGACACCCGTCACGGTCATGCCAGGGCACAGTTGGGCCGCCTCGATCGCCACCCAGCCAGGACCGGTGCAGACATCGAGCAGCGCACGTCCCGGCTCAAGGGATGCGAGCGAGAGCAGGGCATGTCGGTCGGCTCTTCCAAGCTCTGCCAACGAGGCCTGGTAGACAGCAACTCCATCCACGAAGGCAGCTCTTTCCCGGCGCCGGAGTTCGGCCGCAGTCACTGGGTCGAGCACCACCACTGATCCGGCCATCGTTCCTCCAAGATGCGAATGGCCACACCGTACATCGCTCTGATGTTTGCGCCGGCCGGACGAAATGGGCGGGGGGACCGAATAAGCCTCTGCGTGAGCGGGCAGCGTTGGCCGACGACGCACCGGCGGTCACGGCAGCCGGATCATGTCGGCCCACGCTGAGGCCTACGCCGACGCGTGCGGCCCCACTCGCGATGACAGAAGGTCGCCACGCTCTGGACGGCGACCGCGAGAGGCTCGCGTTCGGGTTGCTCCGCGGTGGCACGACCTACGTGGCCCCGCCCTGAAACAGCACCCCCGCGTCGGGCGGGGCGGAAACGGGCCGCTCCGGTCGCAGAGCGGACTACGCCGCGGCCGCGAGCCTCACTCAAGCGAAGAGAGAGCGCCCAGTTGGACCGTCCAAGAAGTGCCTGTTTGGGGTATGCCCGATAACCACGGAGCCTCGGAGTCGTACGAGTATCCTCGAACGCCGGAAAGCTGACGCAGCAGCCGAGTACGGGCACGTCACCTAACGCGCGGACCCGTCGCCCTGATGAGGGTCACTGATCGCCGGTGGAGAGCGCGTCCCGATGGTCTGGGGATCGAGTTGATCCCTCATCGCGCGACGACTCTCTGTCGTCGAATCGTCCGCGAGAGCGGCACGTCGGAAACGTCCATTCGGGCAGCGACTGGCGCGGAACGGTGACGATCCGTTGTCCACAGGCTGCGGTCTCCGTGAAGCGTTTCAGATCGGCACCTTCGGCGACGCACGGCGGGCCTCTGGCCCACGCTTTCGTTATGGGCTCGTGCTGACGTACGACTCGTCGTGCACGGGATGGCCGCAGGTGCGGACGACGTCGATATCCCGCCCGAGCGCGTGGCCCCGAGCATCGTTGTGTCGATTGGCTGTATCAGTGGTCGAGGAGTGTTTCGGCTTGGGTGGGCGGGGCCATCACGAGCGACCAGGCTCCGATTTCGGAACGGCCGAGGATGACGGTGCTGGCCGTGACGATCTCGTCGTGGATGCGCTCGGCGAGCGTCTCGACACCCAATTCCGCGGCCGATGCCACACCGAGGCGCTCGATGGATGTCGCGAGCGTCTGAGCGAGGTCGGTGACCAGGTGGATGCAATCCCAGCTTGCCTCTCCGGCGCCGACGGTGGCCTCGAGTCGCATCGTCGGAGGCGGTAGGCCAGCAGCGACAAACGTGGTGTGCAGTTTTCGCACCCATGTTCGTGTCAGCGCCGAGCAGCCCGATTGTCCGGCTCAGCCATCGGCAGCACCGCCGATACGTCGGTGATTCAGGCGACGACCGCGCCCCGTCCCAGTCCAACTCGTGGAAGGCGACGAGCCCGCCGGGCCGAACGTGCGGACCAACGCCCGAACTGGGTCATCGATGAATTGAAGGATGTAACGGCCGACGACCGCATCGAAGCGTTCGGTGAACGCCATCCCTGCCGGATCGCCATCGAGAAAGGTGACGTTGGACAACCCGCGCTGCTCGACGCGTGCTCGCGCGGACGCCAAC
>JBBQXR010000453.1:0-2496 GCA_038209455.1 Acidimicrobiia bacterium | reverse complement strand
GCTCAAATCTCGGTTGCTGCCGAGCTTCTTCCCGTTCACCGAACCGTCGGCGGAGTTTGCGATCACCTGTGCCTTCTGCGACGGCGCGGGGTGTCGTGTGTGCTCGAACACCGGATGGATCGAACTCGGCGGCTGCGGGATGATCGACCCGAACGTGTTCGCCGCCGTCGGCATCGACCCCGAGGAGTTCACCGGATTCGCGTTCGGGTTCGGGATCGAGCGCATGCCGATGCTGCGTTACGGCGTCGAGCCGATCAAAACCTTCTTCGACAACGACACCCGCTTCCTCTCCCGGTACTGAACCCATGCGCGTTCCCCTTTCCTGGCTCTCCGACTTCATCTCGCTCGACGCCGACGCGCGCGCGATCGCGGAGGCGCTCGACCGGCTCGGACTCGAGGTCGAAGCGCTCGACGCGCCGGGGGCCGAGATCACCGGGGTGAAGGTGGCGCGGATCCTCGAGGTCCGGCCGCACCCGAACGCCGACAAGCTCCAGCTGTGCGAGATCGAGTTCGGTGATGGCACCACCACGGTCGTCTGCGGTGCACCGAACGTGGCCGGTGGCATGGTCGTCGCGTACGCGCCGAGCGGTGCGACCCTGCCGGGTGGCTTCAAGCTCGAGAAGCGCAAGATCCGCGGCGAGGTCTCCGACGGCATGTTGTGCTCGTCGCGGGAACTCGGTCTCGGGGACGAGCACGACGGCATCCTGCCCCTTGGCGATTCGGCCGAACTCGGGACCGATGTGCGTGACCTGCTCGGGCTGCACGACGTCGTCTTCGATCTGTCCGTCACGCCCAACCGTTCCGACGCGATGTCGGTGGTCGGGGTCGCCCGCGACCTCGCCGCGCACTTCGGTGTGCCGCTCCGGGTTCCCGAACCGGCGGTCGACGTCTCCGGCGATGCCGACGACATCACGGTCGTGGTCGACGTATCGGATCGTGCCCCACGGTTCACCGCCCGCCGCGTCGGTGTCACCATGGGCCCGTCGCCCGAATGGATGCAGCGCCGCTTGACTCTCGCCGGGATGCGTCCGATCTCCAACGTCGTCGACGTCACCAACTACGTGATGCTCGAACGTGGTCAACCCTCACATGCGTTCGACCTCGACCGCCTGCGCGGTCCCGGGCTCGTGGTCAGGCTGGCGAACGAGGGCGAGACGCTCACGACACTCGACGATGTCGAACGGAAACTCCTACCGAGCGACCTCCTCATCTGTGATGCCGACCGGCGTCCGCAGGCGATCGCCGGAATCATGGGTGGTGCCGAGGCCGAGGTGCATGCCGGGACCACGGGCATCGTGCTCGAGGTTGCGTACTTCTCGCCGATGGGTATCTCGATGACGTCGAAGCGGCTCGGGCTCCGGTCCGAGGCCAGTGCCCGATTCGAGCGCGGCGTCGATCCCAACGCCGTGCTGCGTGCATCCGATCGGATCGTGGAACTCCTCACCGAGGTGGCCGGCGCGCCGGTAGGTCCGCCGGCCATCGACGAGTACCCGGCGCCGGTCGAGCGGGAACGCATCCGGGTCCGTCCGGCGCGTGTCGCGGCCGTGCTCGGTGCCGAACTCGACGGCGAACTCGTGCGTGAATCGCTTCGTCCGCTCGGCATCGAGGTCGAAGAGATCGCGAGCGACGAAAGGGCCGGCGACGAGGACGCGTTCGTCGCGATCGCGCCGACCTACCGACCTGATCTCGTGCGCGAGATCGACATCGTCGAGGAGGTCGGTCGCCGCATCGGGCTCGACTCGATCCCGCGGACGTTGCCGCACACGACCGAACAGGGTGGCGGCCTGACGAACCGCCAACGGGCGCGTCGTCGCGTGGCCGACGTGCTCGTCGGACTCGGACTCAGCGAGGCCTACACGCTGCCGCTCGTCGCGGAGGCCGACGTCACCCGCGTCGGACGGTCGCTCGAGGACACGGTGCGGGCCACCAACGCACTGCGAGCCGAGGAGCCGATCCTGCGACCGGCGATCCTGCCCGGGCTGTTGAAGTCCGCGGCGCACAATGCCGGCCAGGGCCTCACCGACCTCGCCTTCTTCGAACTCGGTCATGTGTTCGCGGCCCCGCCCCGCCAGCAGTTGCTCCCGGTCGAGGACGACCATCTTGCGGTGCTGCTGACCGGAACGGTCCGGCGCGGGCCGATCGAACCCGACCGGGCGGTCGACGTCTACGACGCCGTCGAGGCACTCGACGCACTCATCGAGGAACTCAAACTCTCCCGGGCCGAGACCCGCACGGCGGACCATCCCGGGTTCGTGCCCGGGCGCGCCGCGTCGATCGTGGTCGACAACGCGGTGATCGGTGCGGTGGGGGAGATCGACCCTGTGGTCCTGGACGCATTCGGCGCGCCGCGCCCTGCGGTCGGCTTCGAACTGCACCTCGATCCGCTCCTCGAGGGGGAGCGGCGCAACCTCGACTTCGTGCCGCTGTCCCGCTTCCCGGCCGCGGCGATGGACCTCGCGTTCGTGTTCGACGAGGCGGTGCCCGCCGGCGCGGTGG
>JBBQXR010000452.1:0-2513 GCA_038209455.1 Acidimicrobiia bacterium | reverse complement strand
CGGCAGTTGGTAGAAGTGGTCCATCAACATGACGGTGTCGAAACCGCTGCGGTCGGCCTCCTTCGCCTGGGCGACGACGATGTCGAAGATGCCGGCGCTCTCGACGCCGGGGTAGGTGAAGTTCGGGATCTGGTAGCCGAGTCGGGTCATGTGGGGGTACTCCTTATTCTGCGAACTTGCGTCAGTTCTCCACCCCCAGGGTGGAGAACTGACGCAAGTTGGGTCAGGTGAGGGCGCGGTAGGTCGCAGCGATGAGTGCTTCGCTGCGATGACAACCGATGATGCGGGATTCCATGCGGTTCATGACGTACGCGAACGTCGCGTGGCGGTCGAGATCGTTGACGGCCATCGAGCCACCCCAACCACCCCAGAGCGCGATGCGCCCGTCGGGGACGTAGTGGAAGGTGGTCGGTTCCGGGAGTGCGTACCCGATGCCCCAACGCAGCGGGATGCCGAGGACGAGGTCGGTGCCCCGCGCCTGCTCACGGAAGATGAGCTCGATGGTCTCGGGTGAGAGCAGGCGGACCCCGTCGACCGCACCGCCGTTGACGATCACCTGCTGAATACGCGCGACAGAGTGCGCATTGCCGTGACCGTTGGCGGCGCCGACGTCGGCCGCGCGCCACTCGGGAGTGATGGCCTCGGCCGCCGAGATGATCGGGCCGAGGACGGTCTTGATCGCCGGGCCCTCGGGATTCATGTCGAAGTTCGAGGATTCGATGGTGGTGGGCGGGATCACGTCGGAGATCCGTGAGGTGTCAGCCGGGTCCGCGCCGATCTGGAAATCGGCACCGAGCGGACCGGAGATCTCCTCGGCGACGAACTGCTTGAGCCCGCGGCCGTCGACGCGCCGGAGCAACTCGCTGATCGGGTGGCCGTAGCTGAGGAGGTGATAGCCCGACGCGGTCCCCGGCTCCCACCACGGAGGCTGATCGGCGAGGCGGGAGGCCGCGGTGACCGTGTCGTAGAGATCCGTGTTCTCGGCGGGCTGGGCCCACCCGGAGACGCCCGACGTGTGCGAGAGGAGATGACGGACGAGGATGTTCTCCTTCCCGTGGGCCGCGAACTCCGGCCAGTACTTCGCCACCGGCGCGTCGACGTCGAGCAGGCCGCGGTCGACGGCCATCAGCGCCGCCAGCGCAGCCATCGTCTTGGTGGTGGACCACACGTTGGTGATCGTGTCCTCGACCCACGGCGCAGTGTGTTCCGCGTCGACCCAGCCGCCCCATAGGTCGACCACGAACCGGCCGTCGATCGTGAGCGCGACCGACGCGCCGACGTCGGCGCCGGAGTCGAGGTTGGCGCACAGGATGTCGCGGACCTCGGCGAAGCGGTCGTCACAGATGCCGGCGATGTCGGCCACGGTTGTCCTCTCAGGTGGAGCGGTCCGCGCTTCGGCGTCACACAACCCCCGTATGGGTCGCCGTGTGACGCCAAAGCGTTGAGAGCTACAGGCCGGACTTCTCGAGGATGTGGACGCCGCAGGCGCTGCCGAGGCCGATCACGTGGGCCATGCCGACCTTGGCACCCTCGATCTGACGGTCGCCCGCCTCACCGCGGAGGTGGTGGCAGACCTCCCAGATGTTGGCGATGCCCGTCGCCGCGATCGGGTGGCCCTTCGACTCGAGACCACCGGAGACGTTGACCGGCATACGCCCGTCACGCCACGTAGCGCCGGAGTTGAAGAAGTCGACCGCGCCGCCCTCCTCGCAGAGACCGAGGTTGTCGTAGTGGACCAACTCGGCGGTGGCGAAGCAGTCGTGGAGTTCCACGAGGTCGAGATCGTCGGGTCCGATACCCGCCTGCTCGTAGGCCTGGTTTGCCGCGTTCTTGGTGAGCGTGTTGACATCCGGGAGGATCTGACACGACTCCTGCCACGGGTCGCTCGTGAGCACCGACGCCGACACCTTGACCGCGCGCCGCTGCTGCTCGAGCGACAACGTCCGTAACGTCGACTCGCCGACGACGACCGCGGCCGCAGCACCGTCGCAGTTGGCCGAGCACATCGGCCGCGTGTTCGGGTAGGCGATCATGAGATCGCCCATGATCTCGTCGACACTCATCTTCTTCGTGTACGCGGCGAGCGGGTTCAGGGTGGAGTGCGAGTGGTTCTTCTCGCTGATGCGGGCGAAGAGTTCGAAGCTCGTGCCGCCGTACTTGTGGCCGTACTCCATGCCGATCTGTGCGAACACGCCGGGCATGGTGTCGGTGCCGATGCGACCGTCGACCGATGCCACCGCGCCGAACCGGCCCTTCGGCTCCCACGTGTTGGCGTCGCTCTTGCGGTTGCCGCCCGAGAGCAGTCCCGCCCCCGCAAGCTTCTCCACGCCGACGGCCAGGCCGTACTTCGCCTCACCGGCCTTCACTGCCATGATCGCGGTGCGCAGCGCGGTGGCACCCGTGGCGCACGCGTTCGACACGTTGTAGACCGGCACCCCGGTCTGGCCGATCTGCTTCTGGATCTGTTGCCCGATGCCGCCCGCCGCCTGCATGAGGTTGCCCGCCGCGAGCAC
>JBBQXR010000451.1:0-2536 GCA_038209455.1 Acidimicrobiia bacterium | reverse complement strand
CAGGACGTCGGCCGCGAAACGATCGAGCCCTTCGACGTCGAACGGCGCGCGCAGCGCGAGGTTGACCCACTCGGCGCCGGCGTCGCCGTACTCACCGATGCGGTCGATGATCTCGGCCGCGCTGCCGGTCAGTGCGCTGGGCCGGATCCAGTCGGTCATCCCGCCGAACTGGGCGCGGAGGTCTTCCTCGCGCCAGGCCAGCGTGAGGTTCACCGACTTGGTGATCTCGGCCGGATCGCGCCCGAGTCGTTCGCAGTGCGCGTCGAGGACGCCGGCCTTGTGCGCCCAGTCCGCGGGCGTGATGAAGGGCACGTTCCACCCGTCGGCGTACTGCGCGGCGATGCGGAGCGTGACCTTTTCGCCGCCGCCGCCGATCCAGATCGGCAAATGCGGCTGCACCGGCTTCGGTTCGCACTGCGCGTCGCGCAGGTGGAAGAACTCTCCGTCGAATGTCGTGCGGTCCTGCGTGAGCATGCCCCGGACGCACTGCACGTACTCCTCGAGCATGCGGAGCCGTTCGCCGGCCGATCCGTAGTGGAGGCCGTACGCGTCGTACTCGTTGCGAAGCCAACCACCGCCGAGCCCGAGCACGATGCGTCCGTGACCGACCTGGTCGAGGGTCGCCATCGTGTTCGCGAGCACGGCGGGATGGCGGTAGCCGGCGGAGTAGACGAGCGAACCGCACGTGACCCGCCGGGTCGTGGCCGCCAACGCGGTGTGCGCGGTGATCGCTTCGAGACAGTGGGGATCGCCGGTCGCGTCGGCCGCGTAGAAATGGTCCCAGATCGAGATCCAGTCGAAGTCGAGCTCTTCGATCCGGCACCACAGCACCTGTAGCTCGTCGATCGACGTGTGTTGCAACCCGGTGTGCACCCCGAAGCGCACGCTCACGAGCCCGCGCCGATCCTCGACAGGACCTCCGTACCGATCAGCTCGAGGTGATCAGGCTCGTCGAGCGTGTGGTACTGCAGGTACACCGTCTCCGCGCCTTCACGGCCGTACTCGAGGATCCGCTCGACCACCTCGTCGGGCGTGCCGGCTGCGCCGGCGGCGCGCACCTGATCGGGATCCTGTCCGCTCGCGATCGCGCGCCGGGAGATCTCCTGCTCGTTGCGACCGGTACACACGACGGTCGCGACGGTGAATTTCATCGTCGCGGGATCTCGGCCGATGGTTTCGCACGCGGCGCGTACATGATCGCAACCCTCACGGAAGTACGACACCGGCGCGAACGGCATGTTGAACTCCGCCGCGAAGCGCGCCGCAAGCCGGGGCGTGCGTTTCGTACCCCAGCCTCCCATCACGATCGGCGGCCCGGGCTGTTGCACCGGTTTCGGCAGGGCGGGAGAGTCGACGATCGCATGGTGCTTGCCCGAGAACGAGTACGTCTCGCCGACCGGCGTGCCCCACAACCCGGTGACGATCTCGAGCTGCTCCTCGAGCATTCCGAAGCGCGTGCCGGTGTCGGGGAAGGGGATCCCGTATGACGCGTGCTCGCCGTCGTACCAGCCCGCGCCGAGCCCGAGCTCCACCCGGCCGCCGCGCATGGCGTCGGCCTGAGCGACCTGGATGGCGAGCGGGCCAGGGAACCGGAAGGTCACCGGCGTGACGAGGGTGCCGAGCCGGATCCGTTTGGTTTCCCGGGCGATGGCGGCCAGCGTCATCCAGGCGTCGGTCGAGCCGGGTCCCGGAGCACCCTCGCCGATGCGCTGGTAGTGGTCGGATCGGAAGAACGCGTCGAAGCCGAGGCGCTCCGCTCCCTGCGCCACAGCCAGCAATTGGTCGTACGTGGCACCCTGCTGAGGCTCGGTGAAGATCCGTAGCTGCATGCGCGCGGAACCTAGCCGCCCGAAGCCGGATGCTCGCCGCGAACGACAGCGGCGGTGCGATGCCGCCGTACCATGCTAAGTGTGCTGAACGTCGAGCGTTGGCCGGAGTTGCGAGAACCGCTGATGGTGATCTCGCTGTCGGGTTGGGTCGACGCGGGCATGGCCGGAGCCGGGACCGTCGCCGCGCTTCAGGAACAAATCGTCGGCCCCGACCAGTTCACGGCCATCGATCTCACCGACCACATGGACCTGCAGCAGACCCGGCCGAACGCTCGGTGGTCCGACGAACAGGGCGGCCGCGTCATCGACTGGCCCGAGATCACGTTCGTGGCGGGCACGTTGGGACGCGACGTCGTGATCGTCTCTGGACCGGAGCCGTCGCTGCGCTGGCCGAGCATCTCGACCGCGATCGTCGAGGTCGCCCGTACCCTGCGCGTACGCGACGCATGCACCGTGGCGGGTATGCCGTCGCTGGTTTCGCACCGGCGCCCGGTCCCCGTTCTGGCCACCGCCACGCATCATTCCCTGGCCCAGGAGATCGCACCGTTGCGCATGGCTTACGGCGGGCCCACGGGACTGCAGACGATCGTGCAGCGCGCCTTGGGCGACGCCGACGTCCGCAGTGCCGGCCTTTGGGCCCAGGTCCCGCAGTACGTCTCGGGTTCGCCGTCACCGCCGGCCGTGCGCGCGCTCCTACGCCGTCTCGC
>JBBQXR010000450.1:0-2537 GCA_038209455.1 Acidimicrobiia bacterium | reverse complement strand
CGACGACGGCACCTCCGATGAGGGCCGCACCACCGAAGGCGAAGAGATACTGCGGCAGGTTGTCGAGCAGGATCGCGACGTGGCGGGGCCGGTCGGCGGGCAGCCGATCGAGGAAGAGGTTCGCCCACCGGCACGACTCCTCGTAGTAGTCGGCGTGGGTCCAGATCCGGTCGCCGAAGCGGATCGCCGGGCGGGGCCCGATGTCGGGGTCGGCGGCATTGCGACGCAGGAGCGCGGCCGCATTCTCGGCTGGGAGAGGCGCCTGACCGGGTGCCGGCGCCGTGCGGGCGCCCGTCGACGAACCTGACATGGGCGTCACTCTACGCAACGGCATGCGCGGTCGGGATTCCGCCGGACGGGCTCAGCCGCGGCCGAGCAGCACTCGCTCCTGCCCGTTCCTTCCGAACCGCGCGAGCACTCGAAAAACATGGAGGCCCGCTTTTCGAGAATGCGGCTTAGGTATACAGGCGTAGAGCTAAGCCGAAAGACCAAACCACGGGGTCATCGTTGAGCCAAGCCTGTCGCCCTGGACCCTGACGCGTCCCGATCCCCCGGCCCGCTCAGACGGAGAGCTCCGCTGGGCGCTCGGACGGATCCTTATCGATCGGCGCGGTCCAATGTTCGCCGGGCAGGTTCGTCCCGATCACTACCCGGGTGTTGGTGCCCGCCAGGGTGCGGCAGCCATCCTGCGGGTGCCCGAAGCCGGCATCCCGGGCAGGATCTCGTCTTCGTCGTGGACGTCGTCGAACGCCAGCCCGTGCAACCCCATGGCCGCTACCTGCGCGAGCGCATCCATTCGTCATGTGTCGAGCGAGGAGCGACGATCAGAGAACGGCGTTGCTGGAGCGAAGTGCGGCGATGCGATCGGCGTCGTAACCGAGGACCTCGGCCAGCACGGCATCGGTGTGCTCCCCCACCGTCGGGGCCTTGGTGGGAACGAGCGGATCGGCGCCGGTGATCTTGACCGGGAACGGCAACTGCTCCGCGCCGAGCGCCTCGGTGGGGAACCACTCCAGGCGGTCGCGGAACTGCGGGTCGTCGGCGACGCTCTGGGGCGTGTGGCACGGCGCGAGGGGCACGTCGACGTCGATGCCGAACTGCACCCACTCCTTCGTCGACTTGGTCCCGAAGATCTTCGTCAGCTCGGCCTGGAGTTCCCGGTTCCCTCGGGCGTGATCGCCGTATTGCGAGCCGGGCCAGCGGTCGAACAGCTCGGTGCGGTCGAGCGCCTCACAGAACTTCTTCCAGAAGTGCTGCTCGCTCGCCATGAACAGCACGTAGCCGTCGGTCGACGCATACACCTGGTACCGCACGCCACCACGCATGCCCGCGATCGCAGGCTCGCGACGGACGAAGTCGTCCGACGCGTTGCCGGTGACCTCGGACTGCGGTCGCTCGTACGCGCGGAACGTCTCTTCGCGATACCAGTCGAACGCGGCCGCCGAGTCGGACTGCGCGATCTCCATCTGCGCGCCGACGCCCGTCGCTCGCGCCTGGATCACTCCCGCGAGGATCCCGAGCGCACCGAAGAGCGGCGCCGCGTTGATGCCGATCGAGACGTGGTTCGGAATGGCCGGGTAGCCCGCGTCGTCGATCTCGGGCTCGAAGATCCCGGCCCACGCGTCGTACGCGATGCCGTGGCTCGCGAGGTCCCGGTACGGACCGGTCGCGCCGTAGCCGGAGATCGTGCAGAACACGATGCGCGGGTTCAGCTCCTGGAGCCGGTCGAACCCGAGCCCGCGGCGGGCGAGTCCACCAGGGCGCATCGCCTCGACCACCACGTCACTCGTGGCGACCAACTCCTCGAACACCGCGATGCCCTCGGGCGACTTGAGGTCGATCGCGATGCTCCGCTTACCCCGGTTCACGTGGAGGTGCATCAGCGAGACGCCCTCCACGATGGGCCAGGTCATGCGGCGCACGTAGTCACCGGCCGGTGGTTCGACCTTGATGACCTCGGCGCCGAGATCGGCGAGCGCGGTGGTGATGGCAGCGGGTCCGAGCATCGAGCATTCGACGATCCGGACCCCGGAGAGCGGCTGGGCGGCAGTCACGGCGTGGGACATTAGCGGTGAGTGAAACGAACCCCGCCTGCGAGAGACGAAAGCATGCCCTGAGGAGGTCCGGATGCTGTCCCCCATCACCGACATCGACACGTACGTCACCACCCGTACGTCGTGGCACACCCTCGCCGAGCGCGTGCTGGCGCCGGCGCGGCATGCGGCGACCGGGCGGATCGGCCTGCGGCCCAGCGCGGCCGGGGTCACGACCCCACCCTTCGATGGCCGCACCCTCACGATCACCGGAACCGCGCTGGAGATGACCGACGGCACCGCCACCACCCGGTCCCCGATCACCACATTGCGGGCGGCGGCCGAGGCGGTCGGGACCGATCCGGGTGCGGACACCGGCGTGTTCACCCCGACCACCCCCGCCGACCCCGACGCGACCCTGCCCGTCGATCCGACCATCGCCGAGGCCCTGACCGACTGGTTCACCTTCGGTCAGCGCGTGCTGGCGGACTTCGGTGCGAGCCA
>JBBQXR010000449.1:0-2538 GCA_038209455.1 Acidimicrobiia bacterium | reverse complement strand
GCTGCCCGTCGTGGGCCGGTACCGCCTCGACCCGACGCCGGGTTCGATCGTGCGGTTGTCACCCGTGTTCGTCGAATCGAACTGGACGGTGGAACGCCCCGTCCTCGACCCCGTGGCGGACGGCAGCTAGAAGAGTTCGATGTCGCCGAGCGACAGGTCCCAGCGGGGTGGGATCCCGGGGCGGCTGACCGGTCGGCACGTGAACACCGGCCCCACCTTCGGCAGCCGCACCAAACCGCCGGGCCACCGTGGCGGCCCACCGAGCGCGAGCACGTAGTCGGCATCGGCCTGGCGCGCGACGGCCCGCACCAGGCGCGCCGCGGTCGCGCGCTCGCCGGCCGGTGTGAGCAACGCGACGAGCGCGGCTTCCCGTGCGGTCCCGCGCCCACGGATGCGAAACACCGCGAGACCGTCGCGCACCCCGCCGGGCGCGACGACGGCGCGGTAACCGAGGAGCGAAGTCCCGAAGCGCCACTGCAGGAACTCCGGGCTCATACGCGTGGCCAGACCAATGCCCGGCGCACGACGCTCGAGCAGCGCGGCCACCGCGTCGCGGTCCGTGAGCGCGTCGGCAATCGGGATCCCGGCCGTGCTCGGTGTGGACCACCGCTCGGCGGGCACGCGCGCCTTGGCGATGTGCGCGACCCGTGTCCACCGGGTGGGCCGCACGACGGTGGGGAGTTGCCCCACGACCTTCCAGCCCATCTTGAGGTACCCGGGCCGGCTCTGGTCGTTGGGCGTGTTGAAGACGAACTCCACGCCCTCGGACGCGAGTTCGTCGAGCGCGTGCAACGTGAGGCGGGTGAAGATCCCCCGGCCCTGGTAGTCAGGGTGGGTCGCGGTGTCGACCGCGCGCACCGCGCGGACCACCCGCTCTCCGTCGAGGAACTCCCACCGCATGAGCGTGCGGAACCCGGCGATGCGGTCACCGTCACACGCGATCCACGCGGGCGACGGACCGAATGCGTTCTCCACGTGCTTCCACGCGAAGAGCGCCTCGTAGCGGTCGTCCACCTCCCGGCCGAGCGACACCCGGAGGAGTTCCAGGATCGCGTCGCGATCGGCGTCGGTGGCCCGCCGGAACCGGAGCGGATCGGACTCGGGTTCGTGGTCGGTCATGCCGACCGCCCGCCCGCAACCGCGGCGCGGTAGATGCTCTCGACGCGCGTGACGGTGCGGCCGATGTCGAACCGACCCGCGCTCGCAGTCGCGCCGGCGGCCAACCGGGCCCGGCAGTCGGGATCGTCCACGAGCGCTTGGATCGCGTCGGCCAGCGCGCCCGGATCGCGCGCCGGGACGAGCAGTCCGTTCTCCTCCGGCGTCACGGCCTCGGCGACCCCACCGACATCGGTGGCCACGATCGGCAGACCGATCGCCAACGCCTCCATCAGCGCCACCGGGAGGCCCTCGTTGTTGGACGCGAGCACGAAGCCGTCGCACGCACTCATCACCCGTACCGCGTCGTGCCGCTCGCCGAGGATCGTGACGGTGTCCTGGAGTCCCAGCCGTTCGTGCTCGGCGCGGATCTCCGAGTCCAGCGGCCCCTGGCCCACGACGAGGAAGCGGACCGGTACCCCGCGGTCCGCGAGTGTGCGGGCAGCCGCGAGCAGGTTCGGGTAGTCCTTCTGGGCCCGGAAGTTCGCGACCGTGCCGAAGACCATGTCGTCGTCGTCGATCCCGAGGTCGCGGCGGGCGCCGGCGCGGTCGGCGAGTCCCTGCATCGCGACGAGGTCGATGCCGTGGATCAACACCTCGGTCCGGGCCGCGAGCTTCGGCGGCAGCGTGGCGTAGGCCTGGTGCGAGACCGAGAGGTCGGCGGTGTCGAGCGGCATGGTCCAACCGTTGAGCACCCGGCTCGGCCGGGCGAAGCTCCCCCACGTGTTGTGCAGCGTGTAGATCACTCGCGGGCGGATGCGACGCGGCAGCGTGCGGGTGACCAGCCGACCGATCCCGGCCGGGTAGGGGGAGTGCGCGTGCAGGATGTCGACCGGGTCGGCGGCGAGCAACCGGCGGAGGCGGAGCGCCCACCGCACGTCTCGCTCGTCGCGTACGTTAAGACACACCGTGTTCACTCCGAGGGCCTCGAGTTCGGGCGCGAGTTGCTGCTTCCACGGGAGGAGGTACGCGCACGTGATGGCGAACGCGTCGCGGTCGTGGCGCCCTGCGGCCGCGACGAGGAGGCGCTCCGCGCCACCGGGACCGAGACCCTTGACGAGCCAGAGGACACGGATCGGGCGTGATCTGGCGCCCGGTTCCGACGCGTTCAACGAAGCCCGGCGCGCGCCGGGAGTGCTCGGGTCACGCCCGGCCTAGCGACGGACGCGCGCGTAGGTGGCACGACCGGCCCGACCGAGACGCGTGTCGGGCGAGACGCGCGCGCGGACGAGGCGGGCGAGGGCCCGCACGAGGAGGCCGTACCGGAGGCGGACCTCGTAGGTGAGTTGATCGGCGGGGGCGCGGCGCTTGTACTCACCGCGGTAGTGCTCGACCTCGTCGGCCGAGAAGGCCCGACCGTTGTCGGCGTACTTGGCGATGCGA
>JBBQXR010000448.1:0-2560 GCA_038209455.1 Acidimicrobiia bacterium | reverse complement strand
GGCGCGATCTCAACCTCGATCCGAAGCGGTTCCCGCCGCGCCGCCTGCACCACTCGATCTCGGCGCTGAAGAACGAGTTGGTCAGCGCCGAGGAAGCGACGGCCAAGGCGCTGACGCCGCCCGAAGCGAAGGTGGCCGAGGTGTACACCGAGTACCAGCGGCGACTGGCCGAGGCCTCGGCCGTCGACTTCGACGACCTCCTCCTGCTCGTCGTCCGCCTCTTTCGCGAGCACCCGGATGCGCTCGCCCGATGGCGTCACCGGTTCAAGCACGTGCTGGTCGACGAGTTCCAGGACACGAACGGCGCCCAGTGGGAGATCGTCCGCCTGCTCGGCCTCGAACACCGCAACGTGATGGTCGTCGGCGATAGTGATCAGTGCCTGGTCGGCGGCACCAAGATCACGATGGCGGATGGCTCGTTTGCGGCGATCGAAGATGTCCGCCCCGGCGATGAAGTGCTGTCGAACTACGGCAGTGGCGACATGCGCGCGGCGCGAGTGACTCGGGTCCACGAGGCTCGCGAGTCGTCGGGCATCCGGATCCGCACCCGGTCTGGTCGCGAGATCGAATCGACGGCCGACCATGTTCACTTCGCAGGCTTCGTCGCGGGCCAGACCGAGCGTCTCTACCTGTTCACGTCGATCGACACCGTGGCCCGAGGCCACGAGCTGCTCGCGGTCGAAGGTCTCTCGTTCGAGCATCCGCACTTCTCCGCTCAGGCGCGAACGGTCGCCTCGGGCGGACGGAATCGGCGCAAGTTGTCGGTCGTCCTCTGCGGAGACCGCCGGGGCCGGCGGACGTTGCATCGGATCTCGTTGTTCGGAAACGATGCCGAAGGGCGTGCGATCTTGGAGGGACTCGGACTCTCGGTCCGGCCCGCACGGAAGGGCTCGGACGACTGGCGGTTCGAGACCGCGAACACCGACATGGCGAAGATCGCCGCCACGGTGGACCTCATCACGTCGGCGATGGACGTTTCGGTCAGATACGTCGCTCGCCTGGCCGCGAAACGCGGCGCAACGGCTACCGCCAATGCGCTGCCGTTCATGCCCGCGGGGTCGGTGCGGGCCGGAATGGTCATGGTCGACGAGGCCGGCGATTTCGACGTGGTGGAGACGGTGGAGTCGATCGACCTCGACGGTCCGGTCTACGACATCGACATCGAGGACACGCACAACTTCGTGGCCAACGGTCTGGTGACCCACAACTCGGTCTACAAGTTCAGAGGGGCCGATCACCGGAACCTGATGCGGTTCGAAGAGGAGTTCCCAGAGTCGTCGGTGATCGTGCTCGATCAGAACTACCGGTCGACCCAGACGATCCTCGACGCAGCCAACGCGGTCATCGCCAACAACGCGGCCCGGCGGCCGAAGCACCTCTGGACCGAGCAGGCCGGCGGCGAACTCATCACCCGGTACCACGCCGAGGACGAGCACGACGAGGCGCAGTTCATCGTCTCGGAGATCGACCGGCTCGTGGACGTCGAACACATCCGTTACTCGGACGTGGCGGTGTTCTACCGGACGAACGCCCAGAGCCGGGTCGTGGAGGAGTCGTTCGTCAGGTCCGGGATCCCGTACCGGATCGTCGGCGGCACGAAGTTCTACGACCGGCGTGAGATCAAGGACGCGCTGGCGTATCTCCGGGCGCTCTCGAATCCCGACGACGAGGTCGGCTGGAAGCGCATCGTGAACGTCCCCAAGCGCGGGGTGGGTGACACGTCGGTCCGCAAGGTGGAGGCGTACGCGCAGGGTGCGAACGTCGTGTTCCGGGATGCGCTCCGTGAAGCCGCGGTCGCCGGCGTCACCGGTCGCGCCCTGGGTGGCATCAAGGACCTCATGGAGGTCATGGCCGGGCTCGAGGAGTCGGCCGACGCGCTGGGCGTCGGTGGGGTGATCGAGTCGATGCTCGACCAGACCGGCTACCTGGCCGAGCTCGAAGCCGAACGCAGCATCGAGGCGCAGGGGAGGATCGAGAACCTGGGCGAGCTCGTCGGCGTCGCCCGTGAGTTCGACGGGCAGCTCGACGGCGGCGACCTCTCGGGTCTGGCCGGCATCGCCGGCGTCGAGGATCTCACCGCGCCACCGACCGGATTGCTGCGGGTGCAGGCGTTCCTCGAAGCGATCTCGCTCGTCACCGATCTCGACGAAGCGAACGGTGAGGAATCACTCGTCACGTTGATGACGCTGCACACCGCGAAGGGTCTCGAGTTCCCGGTCGTGTTCCTCACCGGGCTCGAGGACGGCATTTTCCCGCACATGCGCTCGCTCGGGGACCCCGACGAGCTCGAGGAGGAACGTCGGCTCTGTTACGTGGGGATCACCCGGGCCGAGAAGCGTCTCTACCTCACCCACGCGTGGAGCCGGATGTTGTTCGGCTCGACCGACTACTACCCGCCGAGCCGGTTCCTCGCGGAGATTCCCGAGGCATTGGTACGCGCGCAAGGCCGGGCGCCGTCACGCGGGGGTGGGATCTCCGAGCATCGCAGTGCGGTCGCGGAGGCCGCGATGCGGGTCGACCGCAACCCCACCGGCGCGCGCGGCGCGGAGCAGATCGGGCT